>NZ_JBVVAK010000072.1:0-42552 GCF_055792825.1 Microvirga sp. GN3 | reverse complement strand
AGGCCTCGGTCTTGCCTCTGTCCACGTCCAGCCAGTCGAGTAATCAGACGAACCGCCGTATACGGACCCGTATGTACGGTGGTGTGGGAGGGGCGGAACCGCGAGGTTCCCCCCTATCCCGATTGGGTGCCGATACCGTCGTTGATCTTCCTTAGCAAAGACCTGGACCACGAGCATCTCAACTTTAGTCTTGTCGCTGCCAGCGGATGCCATGAGGTGTGGTCTAGCAAAGAGGAGCGACTGTGCTCCCAATCGTGGAAGACGCTTTCGCTTCAATGCCCGCCATAACCATAGCATCGACGCCCCCGCACAACCGGGTTGATCAAGAAATGTGATTGCGGGATTGGACCATCGCCTGGAGAACTCGCATCAACGCACCCCGTTTCCGGAGGAGAAAATAGGGGAGGCTCTGCCCAGTAAAAAGGCTCCATTCTTCTGATCTCTTGTGTGCTTTCCTGATCTAGCCACAGCCCCGCAAATCAGGCATAGATCCTCGTATCAGGGCCTGCAGCTCAATGGGTAGAGCCGGCCGCTCATAACGGTCTGGTTGCAGGTTCGAGTCCCTCCAGGCCCACCAGCCTCCCTCGCAAAACAGAACCTGCCCCTCCCGATGATGATTGATCCTCATCACCCTCAGAAAGCCGACCTCGTGGAGCACAACGGCTATCGGATTTGTCTCAGCCGGAGCAGCTTTGAATGGATGGCCTTCGTGGCACAGGCCGAGCAGCGTCCACCCCTGATCATGGCTCCGGATCGTGATACCGCCATCGCTAAAGCCCATGAGTGGATTGAGATGCGACTCAAGTCTGCTAAGAGCGCGTCATGACCTATAGCCTCATCCAGCTCGCATCTGGCGTCTATGATCTCCTTCTGAACGGCGAGGTCATGGTCATGCTGGTGCAACTCGGCAGGGCCTTGCCGCGCGAATTGACGGGCCGGAGGCGCTATCGGGCTTGGCGCATTGTGTAGGGGAAGCAGCTAAGGCAGCCATACCTGACCAGATCAATAAAGGTCATGCCACAGCTGAACCAAGCCTCGTGCGTTAACATGAAGTGGGACTTTGAAGTTGCGACTGCAAAAGCGCATTCAGACGCCTGTTGTCTCGGCGTTCCGCTTGCCAATGCGATCGAGCCATTCGAGGGGCAGATGCTTGCGCTGCTCCCATACGGCGTGGAGATTGGCCGCGTCTCCAACGTCACGGCCGCTGGCGCAGCGCCGGCAAGCCTGCTCGCGGTTATGCGGCGCGGTGAGGGCAGGGGCCCATTGCAATCGCGGCCCGGCCACTCTCCAGGGCTACAGCCCACCCATGCAGAGGTACTTCATCTCGAGATAATCCTCCAGACCGTGGCGCGATCCCTCGCGACCGATCCCTGACTGCTTGATGCCGCCGAACGGTGCAGCCTCGGACGACATGCGCCCGGTGTTGATGCCGACCATGCCATATTCGAGCGCTTCAGCGACGTGCCAGACCCGCTTGAGATCGGACGCATAGAAATAGGCGGCGAGACCGTAAATGGTGTCGTTCGCCTCGCGGACTACCTGACCGGGATCGTCGAAGCGGATGATCGGTGCAAGCGGTCCGAAGGTTTCTTCCTGGGCCAGCCGCATTGTGCTGGCGACCTCCGTAATCACGGTGGGCTCAAAGAATGTTCCCGAGGGGCCGATGCGACGGCCCCCACAACGGACCGTCCCGCCTTTTTGCAAAGCGTCGGCAATATGGCCTTCGATCTTCGCAAGCGCGCGGACATCAATCAGCGGGCCTACTGCGACATCCGGCTGGAAACCATCTCCGACCACGAGCGTGCGCGCACGTCGCGTGAATTTCTCGGCAAATTCATCATGCACGCTGGACTGCACGTAAATCCGGTTGGCTGACACGCAGGTCTGGCCGGCGTTGCGGAATTTCGCCTGAATTGCGCCATCCACGGCAGCGTCGACATCCGCATCATCGAAGACGATGAAAGGAGCGTTGCCGCCGAGCTCGAAACTGATCCGCTTGATCTGATCCGAACACTGTCGCATGAGCAATCGCCCCACCTCAGTCGACCCGGTAAAGCTGATCTTGCGCACCTTGGGGTTGGTGCAAAGCTCGCGGCCAGCCGCATCGCCTTGCGACGCGTAAATGAGATTGAGAACGCCATCGGGAAACCCTGCCAGGCTCGCGAGCCTGAACATGGCGCCCGCCACAAGAGGCGTTTGCTCCGCGGGCTTCAGCACGATGGTGCAGCCGGCGGCGAGTGCCGGTGAAATCTTGCGCGCGACCATCGAGGCGGGAAAATTCCACGGGGTGATCGCCCCAACGACACCGACCGGCTGTTTGATCACCAGCATCCGCCTGTCGTGGGACGGTGCCGCAATCGTCTCGCCATAGATGCGATTGGCCTCCTCGGCATACCATTGGATATAGGCCGCCGCATGGGCTATTTCCGATTTCGCCTCAGCAAGCGGTTTGCCCATTTCGGCCGTCAGGATGGCCGCCAGATCTTCGCTGTACTGAAGGATCAGCCGGTGCCATCGCCACAGAATGTCAGAGCGCTCGCGTGCCGTACGTCCGGCCCAGTGTCTCTGCGCTGCGTCGGCGTTGCTGACGGCCTTTGCGACATCCGCGACATCCATGTCCGGGAGTTCGGCCAGCCGTTCACCGGTGGAGGGGTTGAACACCGAAAACCGCTTCGCTGGCGCCGCCCCGGTCACATCAGGCACGGAGGCCAGATCGGCAAACCGTTCGGGATGTTTGAGGTGCTGGGTCAACGACTGCGTCAGGCTCAAACCGACCTCCTCTGATGTCAAAGCTCCGCAACCGCTGCCGTGAAAACGGATCAGCGCATCTAACGGCAGTGCCGGAGCGGCGCAAGACCGACCGCTCCAGCGTTTGGTTTGCCGTCGATGGCATCCGATCGATCAGTCGAGCGTGATGACAGCCTCGATTTCGACTTGCGCACCCTTCGGCAAGGCCTTCACCTCATAGCAGGCCCGGGCGGGATAGGGAGCCGTGAAGAACCCGGCATAGACGCGATTGACGTCAGCGAAATCGGCAAGGTCGGTCACGAGCACCGTCGTCTTGACGGTTTTGGACAGCTCGGTGCCAGCCGCCCTGGCGATCGCCGCGAGGTTCTTCAGGCATTGCTCGGCCTGCTCCACAGCGTTGACCGAGTTGAACTCGCCTGTGGCGGGATCAATCGGCAGCTGTCCGGACACGAACAACAGATTGCCGACCTTGATGGCCTGCGAGTAAGGGCCGACGGCGCCGGGGGCGTCGGCGGTGGAAACTTCAGCGATCATGGACAATCCTCCAGGAATGGGACTTGGGTGAGGTGGGGTCAGGCGTAACGGACAATCGCCAGGTCGGCCGCATCGATCTCCGGCTTGCGGCCCGAAACGAGATCGGCGATCACGCGGGCCGAGCCGGAGCTCATCGTCCAACCGAGCGTACCATGGCCGGTGTTGAGGAACAGGCCGGCGATCTTCGTCGGGCCGATCACCGGCGTGCCGTCCGGCGTCATCGGCCTGAGGCCGGACCAGAACGAAGCGTTGCTGGCATCGCCGCCGGGGAAGAGATCCATGACGGAATGTTCCAGCGTGCGGCGGCGCGCCTGGCCGAGATCGTTGGTATAACCGGAAATCTCCGCCATGCCGCCGACACGGATGCGGTCGCCGAGCCGGGTGATGGCGATCTTGTAGGTCTCGTCCATCACAGTCGATTCCGGCGCGCGGGCGGCATCGGTAATCGGAAGCGTCAGCGAATAGCCCTTGACCGGATAGACCGGCAGCCTGACGCCGTACCATTTGAGGAGCAGCGGCGAATAGCTGCCGAGCGCGACGACGACGGCATCGGCGGAGAGGTTTTCGCGGCGTGTGACGACGCCGCGCACGCGGCCGCCTTCGACCCCCAGCCCCTTGATCTCGGTGCCCCAGGAGAAGCGCACGCCCAGCGCTTCCGCCTTCGTCGCCAGCGCATGGGTGAACTTGAAGCAGTCACCGGTCTCGTCCTTCGGCGTCAGAAGGCCGCCAACGATTTTCTCGCGCACATGCTTCAGGGCCGGCTCGACGCGAATGCAGCCGTCGCGGTCGAGAACCTCATAAGGAATGCCGTCGGCGGCGAGCGCCTTGACGTCCTTGGCCGAGGCGTCGAGCTGCGCCTGCGTGCGGAACAACTGCAGGGTGCCCTGCATGCGCTCGTCATAGGCAATGCCGGTTTCCGCGCGCAGGGCGGCGAGCGAGAGGCGGCTGTAGTCGGCCAGCCGCAGCATGCGGCTCTTGTTGATGGCATAGCGCCGGGAGGTGCAGTTGGCGAGCATCTTCACCAGCCAGGACAGCATGGCGGCATCGACCTTGGGGCGCAGGATCAGCGGCGCGTGCTGCATGAACAGCCACTTCATGGCCTTCATCGGGATGCCGGGCGCAGCCCAGGGCGAGCAATAGCCGAAGGAGACTTCGCCGGCATTGGCGAAGCTCGTTTCCAGGGCTGGGCCGGGCTGGCGGTCGATGACCGTCACCTCGTGTCCAGCCTTGGCCAGCTGATAGGCCGACGTGACGCCGACGACGCCGGCGCCGAGAACGCTTACTTTCATGATGTCCTCACTGGAAAGAAAGGGTCAGCGATAGCGCCGCTGATAACGAGGCCCGAGACTGGTCAGGATTTCGTAGGCGATGGTTCCGGCGTCGCGGGCGAGGTCCTCCAGGGTCTGGTTCGGGCCCAGGACTTCGACAAAGCTGCCCAATCTCAGCGTGCCTTCCGGCAGTGCGGAAACATCGACAGTGATGCTGTCCATCGACACGCGGCCGACGATCGGCAGGCGCACGCCCTCATAGTAGACAGCGCCGCGATCGCTCAGGCTGCGGGGAAGACCGTCGGCGTAGCCTGCGGCAATCGTCGCAAGATGCGTGTCTCGCTGTGTGACATGAACACCGCCATAGCCGACCTTCGTGCCGGCCGGCACGGTACGGACCTGCACGACAGCAACATCGAGGCTGACGACCGGCTCCATCGGGTTCGGCGCGCCAGCGGTCGGCGCGCCGCCGTAGAGCGCAATGCCGGGACGGGCCAAGGCGCCGTGATAGCCATCGCCGAGAAACACGCCGCCCGAATTGGCGAAGGACATATCGAAGCCGGCGAAGTCGACGGCAATGCGTCTCATCTCGGCAAGCTGCTCGCCGTTCTGGTCACTGTCCGGTTCGTCCGCCGAAGCCAGGTGACTCATGATGAACAGGATCTCGACATGCCCGTCCGTCCTGAGGGCTTGTGCCAGGGCAGGGCGTTCGTCCGGCGGAAAGCCGAGGCGCGACATCCCCGTATCGAACTGCAGCACAGCCGGCAGAGTGCGGTTCAGGGAGCGGGCCGTCGTCGACCATCGCCGCCACTGCTCCATCGAGTTGAGAACTGGGATGATGCCGCCCTCAGTGCAAGCGATCTCATAGCCGGGTTGCAGCCCGTTGAGCACAAAGACCTGCGCGTCGCAGGAGACCACGGGCCGCAGCTCCAGGGCCTCGACGAACTGGGCGACGAAGAAATGCCGGCAGCCTTTGCGGTCGAGGATCTTGGCGACCCGCTCGATGCCCAATCCGTAGGCGTTGGCCTTGACGACGGCGGCCGCACGGGTCGGCGCGACGGTCGACGCAAGCCTGTCGTAATTGCGCCCGAGGGCTGAAAGATCAATCGTCAAACAGCCCGTTGCGCCCTGGACATCGGCGCCCGTGCTCGCGTCGGAACCTACCATCGTGCTGACCATTGTCGCCCTCTTGCGTGAGCGGCAATGTATGAAATAATGAGCGAAATTATCCGCCTATTTGCGGTTGATTGTTGCAGAATGCGACGTCAATGCCGCATGTTCTTCTAAATTTTGGAATTTTCAATCATGACGAGCCTCGATACGATCGACCGCAACATCCTGCGGCTGCTGCGTCTCGATGCCCGCATGAGCAACGCCAAGCTGGCCGCTGAGGTGGGCCTTTCGCCATCCGCCTGTCTCCGGCGCATCAAGATCATGGAACAGGCCGGCGTGATCCGCGGCTACACCGCCCTGGTCGACACCTCGCATGGCGACGCGACGATCGCTGTCATCATCAACATCGCCCTTGAGCGGCAGACCGAGGATTACCTGGATCGCTTTGAAGCGGCCGTCCGCAAGCATCCTGAGATTCGGGAATGCTATCTGATGACCGGCGGCTCCGATTACCTGCTCCGTGTGGAAGTGGGCAACGCTGGCGAATTCGAGCGGATTCACAAGGAGGTTCTGTCGACCCTTCCCGGCGTCTCGCGGATCCATTCCAGCTTTTCGATCCGCAATGTCCTGGCGGTGCGGCGAGAGACCAGGCCGTAGCCGATTCCGATCAGATCCAGGGAGGGGAGGAGATGATCTCGTGTGGCATTGTGCGGCTCCTCAGCTGGCTCTATAACCGCGGACCGCTGGCGATTTGCCTCTATGGCGGGGCCCTCGCCGTGGCTTGGTGGCCGGTCATGCTCTGGGAGGCCTGAGGCCGTCCCACAGAAAAGGACCAAGGATGACGGATGATGAACTTGGAAAGGTCGCTAGGGCCATTCGCAAGACGCACAGCCTGATCGTGCTCGATAGTGCTCCCCCACTCTCTGCTTATTTTCCGCTTTCCGGAGCCGAGACGACGGCCATGAACCAACGCAAAACTGAGACGGCGCCCAGAACACCTAATCTCCGCACCCCTCGCTTCACCTCTTCATGCCAATCGCCGGCATGATCTATCCCTAGTCATCTCCTCGGACGGAGTACCTCGTCGGAGCTAAGGAGGAGTATTCCTAAATAGGATATTCTACCTCGTAACGATAGGAGACTTGCAATGACCCAAGAGCAAGTCGAGCACGTGGCGCGAGCCTTCTACGAGGCGGAATTTCCAGGCCCCTGGGATGATGCCCGCGGAGCCATCCAAGAGCATTTCAGAGACTTGGCTCGCACGGCGATTGTCACTCTCAACCGTCAGATCGCTCAGTGTCGTCGGTCAGCCCCCAAGGCAAGTGCCGTGTCCTACTCGCGCGAGATTGCCTAGGATCGAAGGCGGAGCCTGCTGGAGTATTGTCCATTTTCTGCCCGGCAGGACCTCAAGCGAATGACATAGACGAGACCGATCAGGACCAGGACAAGGCGTTCCGGAGATGGGCACAAGCCAATGCCAGGCTCGGCTGTCACGAGCGCCTGACCAACATCATTCTGGGAGGCCTCACGTTTGCTGCTATCTTAGCCCTCGGGCTGCTCATCATCCACATCGCAGGCGTGCCGTGGCTGCCGCACGCTCCCTAACGGGCTCTTCACCCCTTCAGGCGATGCCCCGGGCATGGCCTGCTCTCAGAGTGCAGGAGCTGAAGCCGCCTGCCTTAACCCTGACGCGGCTTTGAATTGGCAGTTTGCGACTTTTGTCTTAAAAACCAGCCTACAAGCTGTGCCGTGCGCGCTCATGATGAGCGGCGGAGCGCAGCACAACGAACCGCACAGGGGCTCATGATGAGCGAGTACAGCGGGCATGATCGCCCTTTTCCCGACTGGTACCCGTACGTCTTTTTAGCTGTCGTGATCGCTGGCGCGGCACTCTGTGCGCCGATGATCTTCGGCACGACATCTTCGTCACCTCAGCCGCCTGTAGCGACCAGCATCGCTCGCAATAAGCCGGCCGCGATTACTTACCGGCGCTCGTGAGCCGCATTGGCCGCCGTCCGAGGCGGTCTTAAACTTGGAAACAAGAGTGCACCTGGCAGCCCTTGCCGGTGATGCGCCATCTCTCACGGGGCAGCAATGATCTACGAACACAATGAGACGGATGCGGCACTGGATCAGAAGCGACACGAGGTGGACGAGCGCTTGGCTCGGGAAACCCGAATTGGCTGGCTCACAGTGGCTGTCACTGCCTTTCTCGTCATCTTTGGCGCAGTCATCGTCACCTACCTCTTCCTCAATGCCGGCATCATTCGCTGGTAGCAAGATTGCCCGGCTCGAAGTGCGGCGCCCGGCAGATCAAGATGATGATCAACATCCATGAGCTCGATACGAGAACGCCCGGTACTGCCTTCAGATCGAAGGAGCCGATCCTCTTGCTGCCTACGCATTGCGCTTGGGCGCCAAGCCCTCTGGCCCGACTTCCTCCAGTGGCTCCAGAAGCGACCGCAGGAACTCGATTGTCTCGGCAGACTCGATCAGGAGGGCCTGCCCCTCGTCGAGAGGGAGATCGCCCTCGTGCTCTGACGCTGCCTTGAGCCGATCAACGATATCGAGCTTGGACATGCGCTCTCCCATCGTCTTCGCTGGGTCATGTCTGAGATCATAATGAGCCCTACCAGCCTAAACCAGTTGGGCACGAACCGCCGCCGAGCTCACCGGCGAGCCCATCAGCACCTGGTCTGAGAAATAGTGGATCGACCGTGGATTTCGCGGCTCAGCGATATCCAGCCTGCTGCGGCCAAATAAAAGTGACACCGCACTCCCCGCCTTGGTGCCATACCATGCGGGCTTCAACATTCAGAGCCAATTGCGGGATCGCTAGCTCAAATTCATGCGGCAGATCGACAGCGGTCGCAAACGTCAGCTTTGCCCCGCCAGCAGTGATGTTCTGCACGCGGCACTGAAAGGTTGTCGCCCCGTCGCAGCTGGTAGCCGTTGCACGAAGAGCCGACTCTCGTCGGCAATACCGACGGCGATCACTCCTGTTCATCATAGCATCTTCGCAATGACCAGCCCCGATCCACCGTCGTGTAGATTGGCCTCGGCGGACAGCATGTCGAGCTGGACCGCCATGAGAAGGTTGCCGGCCTCGTCTACAACGTTGAGCTGCCAGTCGCGCCAATCTTCCTCGTCAAGCCCTGCCTCTTGGCGAAACTCCTCGATGGCCTGCACCACTTGACGCTGCATTTCCACAAGACCAGCAACCTCAATCCCTGTATCATCCGGGATGCTCTCGTGCCTGCTCGCCAAGTGAAAGTAGCACCGCATATCACGAGAGCTCCACAGTAAGGTTTTTGTTGAGTTTCAGGCCTTATTAGGACGGCATGCAGACGCCCATTTGTGCTCTCGGCTGGGAGGCAGCCTCGGCCAAAAGTGCCGGGATTACGCTGTTACGCCTAGTCAACGCACCCTAAGGCGGCTCAAAAGGGGACTGCCGTTGTCGGCAGCCCAAGTTGTGGGAGGAACGACACTCCTCAGAGTGTACGGTGCTGCGGATAGGTGCAGACCGCGCAAGGCGATTACCATTACGGCCCTGAGCAGGAAATACTCTGTCGCAGATGTAATCGTTTACGTAATTTTATTTTTAACAGAATTGTGTCTCTGTGTTAGTAAAGTCACAGTAACCAATTGTTTAATACGTATAAAAGTGTTCTCTACCCGACATTGGAACCTCTGAGAGCAGCCGAAGAGCTCAAAACGACCGTGGATCACCTGGAGGAATCAGTGCTGCCCCTCATCTTTCACCTAACCGTCATGCAATACCTCGGAAGCACGTGAGCTCAGCGCATACGAGCCGACTGATATTCTGAATCGCTATAGCATTTGAAGCCTCTTCTAGGAGAGGATGCCTGCATCCAGGTATTTGTCCTAGCTTGACAGGCTTCGAAGGTGGGCAATGGCGACGGTAAAGGCAGTGACGGGATACCCGATGATGCGGAACGGTCATGCGCGACCGAGCGAAATCGACATCAGGGGTCTAAGCCGCGGATGGGCGATGCCTCCTCGCACGGCAGGCCAACCAGCACAGCGCCCGTACTACTGCCGCCAGAAGCACAGGTTCTTCTCTCCTTCTCGCGGGAAAGCCCAGCGCCAGAATTGCTGACGAGCTGGGTGTCGATGAGACTTGGGTGAAAGAGCATATCAAAGCGATCCTGCGGAAGGCTAAGACCCACAAAGCGCAAGCTGGATAATCGCGGAGCGGCATCTTCTAACGTCGGTAAGAGCTTCTCCCCCGCGACGCCACCGCCATCTCCGAGGCCAGCGATTTTGAGCAAGCCCCACGCCAGCTTTGCTTCCTATGAGACCGATCCCCAGGATTGGATCTCCTGCATGAACCCTGCACTGCCTGAGCGTCGATCAAGTGAGCGGTTCCCCACTGACCTGGACGGATGGTTTGAAAGCGAGATGACTGGCGACCGATTGCATGCACGGTCTGGGATCTGTCTGAAACCGGGGTGCGACTTGTGATCCCCGCCCCCGCCGATGTTTCTCTCGAGTTCGAGCTGAAGATCCCGAACGAGGGCGCTATCGCTATGGTCCGCTTGGTTTGGACCAGCGGAAGCCACTATGGGGCGCGGTTCACCTGATCGCTGAAAGCCTGCTCACCGGCGAACCCGTCAGCACCTGGTCAAGGACTGGAGGGTAAGTTTTCCCCAGAACTGTTGCTTTCCCGACAGACGGCAGATGCAGGATCGCCTACAAGGGCGTAACCGGCTCTTTCTGCCCCTACGGGCCGGACCTTGAAGCGCTCCCTTGAGACGGTGGCGCTTCTTTTTTGCCCAGGCTCGCCTCTTCCCCAACCTCAAGGCATGCTCCCTCTTCGTTCTTGATGCGGAGTGACCATGCCCCTGAAGTGGAGACCCTGCGAGTGGCGCGGAGACGGGAGTTTCGAGGGAGGCCTCAGCCCCCATTCCTTCTGGCTCGTCTATCCGCACAAGACAGGCGGCTCCGGTGATGCGCAGCGGTTCTGGGCCAGGAACGGCCTGCCTCACAATGCCAAGGTGCCAGGACTGGGCTTTGCTAACACCTTGAGGAAGCTAGCAGGCAGCGAGTGAGGTTTTTGACGTGTGGCTTGAACGGTCGGGGCCGACGATATCCTCGCTCCATGGGCCGCAATAATCGATCAGTCCGCTTGAGCCTCGCCCGGTGGTGCAGCGTTCACAGACTTCTTAGGCCTGCGGGAAGGCTTCAAAGCCGGGCCTTCTTCCGATTGGCTTATGCCTTGGCCCTCAGCACCGTCCGCCGCCTTTTTCTTCCCGTACTTGCCATCGCTTGGCGTGGAGCTCTCGTCTTTCCGAAGCCGTTCCAAACCTTTTTGGACGGCCCTCAAGAAGGCCTCGGCAGCAGACCCCGTCTCCTGAACCACCGCGAGTTTTGTGAGCGTCCGTTCCAGCTTCTCACCGCGCCGGATAGCCTTCGCGGTCAGCACTAACTCATCGCCCATCATTTTGGACTTCTTCGCCATAGGGCACCCTTCACAATATCGATGGAGCCTCGGTAGCAGCCCTATCGCACCAACAACAGTGAAGCTTTTATGACGGTTTGATGACAGCGGCGCTTCAGGCGAGGCACTACGGGTGCCCAATGGCCGGACCACCGCCACAATGGCCTCTCAGCCCCTGGCCAGGAAGCGCCGTCTGCTCAAGGAGGCCCAAGCACGCTTCCACGAGCGCATTTCGACAGCACGCCCGAACGGAAGAAGAGCCTGTGCGGCTTGGAGACAGAACGAACTGTTCTTTGCAGCCTGATCCGAGCCTGGGTTTCGCATCAGCGAATGCTGTGCGGCGGAACCCAACCCGCCCATCTCACCAAAACAGCTGCCGATCTGGTTTACTACAGCGAATAATCGGTCATGGATTGCGTGCTCTCCCAAGATCCTGTGAACTCAGTCCGGCAGTGATATTGAGGAGGCGGCGTTCTGGTGATTTCAATCTTGGTCGGCAACCACTTTGCCGATCGAGTAACGGCTAGATTGACGGCTCATCAGGAGGGTCTCACCCGTGGCGAAAACTGCACCCAAGACGACAACCAAGAAAGCACCGGCCCGCAAAGTGGCCGCATCGAAGTCAGTGTCGGCTAAAGCGGCAGGAGCTTCCGGCGCAGCAGCCAAGAGGTCCACGAAGGCCGCGGCCCCAAAGGCGGCCGCCAAAGCAGCCTCCAAGGTCGCGAAGAAGGCCGGCGGCCCATCGGCCGGCCCGATCCTCACCCTGCGCCACATCGCGGAGCAATTGTCTGAAGCACACGAGCTTCCCAAGCGCCAGGCCAACGAGATGCTGACGCAGGTGATCGAGATGATCGCCAAGAGCCTGAAGAAGGGCGACAAGATCCGCCTGAGCGGCCTCGGCATCCTGCAGGTGCGCAAGCGGGCTGCTCGCACCGGACGTAATCCTCAGACCGGCGAGTCGATCAAGATCAAAGCCTCCAAGAAGATCGCCTTCCGACCCGCCAAGGAGCTCAAGGAGGCGGTCTGACCGGGAGCCGTAGACCGGATGGCTGAAGGAACGCCCACCTCGCCAGCACTCTGGCGGGGCGGGCCTGTTGTTCTGCGCTTGCCTCAGGAGAGATGCTGCGCGAAATGCTTGTTCATCTCAAACATGCTGACCTTGCTCTTGCCACCAAAGACGGCCTGGAGTTTTGCATCCGCCAGGATCTCGCGCTTGTTCTCGGGGTTCTGCAAATTGTTAGCCTTGATGTACTCCCACACCTTGCTCACCACCTCAGTGCGGGGCAAGGGTGACGACCCGACCACAGCCGCGAGCTCGTTCGAGGGCTGCAGCGGCTTCATCAGGGCTGGATTCGGCTTCTTGGCGGCTTTGGCTTCGGTCATTGTAAAACTCCTAAACTACGCCTCACTGCCATCTGCAGGGGCAAAGGGGCGGGACCATGGCCAGCAAGGACTGAACAGTTCCTTAATCCCGCTCTGACCATGCCAATATCAGGATGGTGCTTTCAAATGAAAGTGCTCGCGATCCTCACCATCCACGCCGTTTAGTCTGTGGCTTTGCCATCATCTGCCGCATCGCGTCCTCAGCCCGAGCTCTGGCTTCTGCATCGTTGCTGAGGTTGCGGACTTCGGACGGCTCCTCTTGCTGATCCATGCCATTCTTGCGGGCCCGCCACTGCTTCGCCTGCGCGGCGGTGGTAGCCGCATTGGCCAGCCTCTCCAGTCGATCCAACTGGGGCGTGCTGGGTTTCTCATGGGTTGTAGGTTGTTCGTCCTCTTGCTCGGGGCGCTTTGCCATCTCTTTACGTCCTTAGGATCAGAAATCGCGAATTGCGATAGGCTGTTACGCGCTTCCATTTCGGGAGGTATCGGTTAACTTCGTCTTAACCATAAAGGTCCGAGGTACGCCGATGCGGAAGATACACCCCGGCTTTATCACTCTCGCCGTCCTCCTGGGCCCCGCCACTCTTATCCTTGCCCATGAGACAATCACCCGATCGCCAGCCCAGGAGGTCTTCGAGTCGTTCGATCCTCCACCAATTGTGCGGCAGGCCTACACACGGTGCGCCGAGACCCCAAAGACACAACGCTCACACCAGTGTGGCGAGTACGTCACCTTCTTCGAGCAATGTGCTGCTCGGAAGAATGAGTGCGGCCCGCAATCCGTTTACGAGGTTCTCACCAAGCTCATTCTCTCAGCAGCGCCAAAAAGGCCGAAAGACGATCAAGTTGCCATTCCAACCGACGTCTAACCGTGTATCCAGTGGCAATCCCTTTCCACTGACGCGTCCGATACCGTTAGAATGGCCTACTCCCGGGAAGCCAGCCCAATATCGGAAATCACTGACGAACCCGTTAGCACCTGGTCGGAGGAATGGCAGCACGAATGCCGAGCTCGGGCCATCCTAAAGATGTCCAAGGCCGTGCGAGATATGTTCTAGGGTGGCTCATGCACTCAGGCAGCAAGCCGCTCCTCAATCGAGGACCCTTCTCTCGATACCTCAGTTCCAAACTGGCAGAGTGCTTGAGAAAGTATCATGAATCACTCCGCCAGATCGCCGGCCTCCCTCTGCTGGGCACTCGAAGCTTTCGCTTCATGAAAGCGCATCCAATAGAGGTTCTTCTGGGTGGAACAGGCCATCGCAAAATTGTCGGCCATCTCGTACGCCGCTGTCCCGTCCTGTACGTTGTAGACAAGATCGAGTTCATCGATCGTCATTCCGCGTGCCTTCAAGGCAACATCGGTGTTGATTGCCGCTGTAGCGACTAACATTCCGGCTGCGATGCGGTCGGATGCTCTCGTTCGGAACTAATGGTGTGCGTAGCCACACATCGGTTAGTCGTGGGCGCATCTACATGGATCGTGCGATGCCGAAACACATCGCACGCGCCCTGGTGAGAGGTCTGGTGCTCAGCCTCTCGCCAGGGCGTTTCATACTTGTGCACAGCGTTCGGTTGCACTTCCGGCGTTCGTGACGCATTGTGGTGGCGTGGTGTTGCAACCGGCATCACAAAAGCGCCCTGACAGTGAGCTCCGCACGGCTAACTCTGTCAGGGCGTTGTCATTTGTGAGCGCCTTGCTGTCATCGGCGGGAAGCCTATTTTCGTCGTGTAGTTTCTCTCCCTTGAACCACCAACGCCTTGGCCGGGATTTCAAGACAGCATCTCTGCCAAGGCGTCTTTGTATCTTCGGCCCAGGCTATGGCGGGTCGAGCACATCTCGCACCGTGGTCAGCCGTTGAATGTGGAACTCGGGAGCCTGCGCTGATCGGCTGTTTCTCCGAAATCGAGATTACCTGATCCCAGCGGCAGGCCAGCGAGGAGAGGTCTTAGGCTTAAGGTGGGCGGCTGAGCAGAAACCATATTCTGGGGTTCAGGGTTGCTTGCCTCTTCCTCTGCCATATACGAATAAAAAGCTTCTCGATCCCTTGCACTCCTGGGTTTCATGACTGTTCGCCGCCGCTTTCTCCTCACCCCATCTTTCGCCCGCCTGATCCGGCGCGAGAGGGGCGGGCAGCGCCACGTCGAAGGCTTCTTTCCCGAACAGCGGGATCGCTCCTCCTGGGTTCGCCTCGAAGAGGAGCGGGGCCTGCTGATCCTTAAGACCGTCGGCCCTCACGGTGAAGTCGAGGACCAGGCCGAAATCCCGATGGCCCATGCCGATGCGCTGCTCGATGTCTGCGCCGGCGAGGTCGACTACACCCGAGTCGCCCTGCCGATCGGTGAAGGTCATGCCCTGGTCGACGAGGTCATCCGGCCCCGTGTCCTGCATCTCGTCACCGTGGAATTCGCCTCTGAAGCGGAGGCGAGGGGGTTCCGTCCATTAGAATGGTTTGGGCCTGAAGTGACAGCGGATGACCGCTACACCAATCAGTCCATCGCCCTGAGGGGGCTCGATGAGGCTCCGGAGATCCCGCTGTCCGATGCGGCGCTCAACAGCCTGATCGATACTCTGGAAGGCCGCTTCCCCACGCAGGCGCATAAGGGCATCACCCGGCCCAAAGCCAAGCAGGTGCCGGTGACCAGGGCCAAGGCGCAGACCAGCGGTGAAACCGTCAAGGTCAACCTCGCCGAGATCGAGGCGGCAATGATGCGCGAGATGGAGAGAACGCTCCGGAAGGGCAAACCCGAGTAGGAGCCGCTCCCAGGATGCCTGACGCCCGTTTGCCCATACGGCACCACTTGGTGCTCTATCGGCGCGCCCCGGAGCAGGGCAGGGCGCGGTTTTTCAGCCTGATGATCGAGCGTGGCCTGTTCGGAACGATCCGGCTGGTCCGCAACTGGGGCTTCGTTGGCTCCAAGGGCCAGGAGCAGGTCGAGATCTTTTCCGATGAGGCCGAAGCCGCTCAGGCACTAGAGACGTGGGCCACATCCCAGCGGCACAAGGGCTACGCGGATCTCTGAAGCAACTCAGGCGGTCCTGTGATTTCAGAATTCCCGTTCCGCAAAAGCGATTGAAGGCTGCGTACTCTGGAGCAAGCCCTTGGGCAGGGGAGATCATCGAGTGGCATTCTGATGGCAACGTCGAGACCTTGAGATCGCACAGGCTTGGACCCCATTGGGATCATCAGCCCGAGCGTCTGAGCCTGTCTGTACCGGCTGCGCCTGTTTTCTGCCTTCCGTTGGAGGTCGTCCTGAGCTTAGGTTGGGGTATGAAACCTCACATCTACGCCGTCGCCCCGCTCTCAAGTGTCAACCATCGGATGAACCGGCTCCTGGCGGCGCTGGAATCCGACGACTTTGCAGCGCTGGAGCCGCACCTGCACGGGGTCGACCTGCGGCAGGATCAGGTGCTCTACGAGGCTGGCGATCCCCTACGCCATGCCACCTTTCCCCATGACACGGTGGTGTCGCTGGTCGCCGTGCTGAAGGATGGCCGCTCAGCCGAGATGGCAGTCTATGGCCGCGAGGGAGCCTTGGGCCTCGTCAGTGCCCTGATGGCCGGCCAGTCCTTCGGGCGTTACGTCGTGCAAGCCACCGGCACTGCGTCCCTGATCGAATTGGAGCGCCTCCACGAGGTGATCAGCACCCGCCCGAAGGTGCGCCAGCTGGTGCTGAACTTCTCTGAGGCCATGATGGCCCGGGTGCTGCAGAACGTCGCCTGCAACGCGGTTCACAGCGTCGAGGAGCGGTGCTGCCGCTGGATCCTCAGCCTGCACGACCGGCTGGATGGGGCCACTATGCCGCTCACGCACGAGTTCCTGGCGGATATGCTCGGCGTGCAGCGTTCTACCGTCAGCAGCATCACGCGAGCGCTTCAGGAGGCCGGCTTCATCCGGCAAGGGCGCGGCGTGATCACCGTGACGAATCGAGCTGGCCTCGAGCAGACCTCCTGTGAGTGCTATGGCATGGTGCGCCGCAGCTTCGAGCGGCTGCTCCCTCACACCTACGCGAACACCACGACGGCGGATCTCCGCCGGCAGCGTCGATGTTCTTGATCGTCGTGTTGCACTGCCTGTTAAGATCTGGAAGGCCTCGCAGGCGACGTTGTCTGCCCTACCTGTGACCTTGGGCAGAAGTAGGGAGCGTAAGATGTCCGATCACGTCTACAAAGTCGTTGAACTGGTGGGCTCGTCGACGAGCAGCATCGAGGATGCGATCCAAACGGCGATCAAGCGTGCGGACCAGACCTTGCGAAACCTGCGCTGGTTTGAGGTGGTGCAAACCCGCGGGCACGTGGAGAACGGTGAGGTGCATCACTATCAGGTCGTTCTCAAGGCGGGCTTCATGCTGGAGGGCGAATACCCATAGCGAAGCGATGCCAGCGAACCCATTCCGCCCTTAGGCGCTATGGAGCTAACCTTGGGCTCTCAAGTCTTTTCTTCTTGTGGAGAGAGGTCGGCCGCGAGCGTCTGTTGCAGGATCCTGTCACGGATCACCCGCTTCATACTTCCCACCATGCGGGCCATGTCATACACCCGATCCTGGAGGACCGTCAGATCCGACATGACTGGAAAAGGCGGCTCCAGCGGGAGTGGTAGTGCAAGGTCATTCTCCAGCTCATGCAGCAGATCCGCGATGGCCGTGTTGTAGTCGCGCAGCCGCTGCAATTCCGCATCCAACATGTCTGATGTCTCCTGCGCGCTTCCCGGGACCGTCAGCCCCTGATACTGGGCACTCGGCTCCCAGAGGCTATTGGGGGATGACAACCGTCAGGTAGGGAGCTGAGGGCTTCTCGTTCGAGCCGACCGGACCAGGCACCTTGTTCCTGACCGGCTTCAAGCCCTTGAGATAGCTGGCAAGAGCCTTGGCATCAGCATCCGTGAGCTTGCTGTAGGAATGATACGGCATGATCGGCACAAGCTGACGGCCGTCGGGTCTCACACCAGTTCGCACTGCCTTGATGATATCGGCCTCGCTCCACCGACCGAGCCCCGTCTCAGGATCGGGTGTAAGGTTGGGCGGATAGAAGATCCCGAGCCCCGGGATTTGGAAGCCGACCTCCGATCCAGCCAGGGGCCGCTGCATGTCGGGCTTGCCGAGAAAGGTACCGGGGGTGTGACAGCCGGTGCAATCCATGATGGTCACGAGGTACTCGCCGCGCTGCGTTTGGCTCTGGGCGAAGGCCGACGGGACGGACATGAGGAGGCTACCGGCTGCCAAAGCGGCGCAGATGACTGATCTCATGGAGCTTCTCTGTCTGAGGTTGAGCCCAGCCAAGATGCCAGAGGCCACACTGGAGTGAAGTGCGCAGAAGGCGTAGATCGGCAACTTCGGGAGCCGTGAACTTCCTGTCAAGACTCTCATCGGAGCATTTACTGAGGCAATGCAGGATTGATTTCCTGATAGAATTGTGACGCGATTTGGCCGGAGCCGCTGGCGGCTTTAGGTTCTATAAAAAATGTTCAACGAAATTCGCGTGATTTGATGAATTGCGCGTAATGCTCTTTACGGAATGCTTTTCCGGCGAAAAACGCGGCTGGAGGTCAGGACCCCGCCCAGTGGCACTGAGATGAAAGCAAGGACGAAGGCAAGCACCACAAAGGCGAGACCAGCGCCCAGATCAGTGCCGGGGTTCTCAGGTTCTGAGCCATCAATGAAGAAATAGGTGTTCGCCCAGGTCAGGAAGGTGCTGAGGAACAGAGATACCCCCATTCCCATGAGCACGGCCACGACCTTCAGGACGATGACGCTGATCTGGCTCAGAGTTCGCCTAGCGGTCCGGGGCTGCTTAATGTCAGGGTGCGTACGCATTCTTGAGACAATAGCCGCGAATTTCCGATACGCCATTTATGAAATGCACTGGAGCCTCTAACAGTCCAAATTCCGGCAGCCTGGAGGAGAGCGCGAGTTTGGATGCGAGCGATAGCCATCATCCTCGGATTTCTGGCAGGTCCATCGATCCTTCTGATCCTGGCTTGGCGTCTAGGGGGAAAGAAGCTTGTTCACCGGGTCTGGCGATGGGGCTTCCGGTGGATCTATGGGCTCATCCTGGCTTTGCCTGTCCTTGCGCTGATCTATGTCGCGCTGTTCGAAGGCATCGAAGGGAATAATGCACCAGCTTTCTTTGCGGGATTCGTTGGGGTAGTCGCCATTGCTGTGTCTGGTGCCATCACGCTCGTGACCTACAGGCTGCTCACCCTTGAACCGGAAGCGTAATTTCGGAGGACAGCTATGGAACGGGCAACATGAGAGTAATGGCTGTGATCGTTGGGGCAGTTATCGCTTATGCTTCGTACTCCGCTGTGGTTCAAAACACCTGCAAGGTGGATCCGCCAATCACTGACAGCGTAACGGCCATAGAGAATGTAAGGTGGAAGATTTTCGCTCTAGTCTCGCGTTATTATGCCGATGGACATATTAAGTCACAGGAAGAGCTTGATGAAATAGTTGACTGCTCAACTTGTGTAAAAGTTAGTTATGGACATATTGGCATTCTAAAGCGGGGTTGGCATGTTAGCTATTATTATAAGTCACCTGATAATTAGGCATATGATGCCTTCATCACAACAAACCGTTGCGGTAAAATATTGGACTCTGGTGTAACTAATTGGGATCCGTAGAAATGTGCGGAAAATTGTTCGCGTGATTTGATGATGATCCCCTAACCCATACCCGTGACGTAGTGAACCCTAATGCTATGGCAATCCATGCTTGATGCATGCAGATTCGATGGCTTGCTTGATCTGCTCCGTGACGCCAGGATTCTCAGCCCTGCCCATCGGCACCTGAACGTTTGAGAGGAACCAGCGCGCTATCTCCACACCTTCCGCCGCCCAATGTGGATCGTCACTCGCGACGGGATCGAGGATGCGGCGGATGATCACCGGGTTGCTGGCAGAACTGCTTGAACGGATCGGCGTGTGCAGGAAATCCGTCGGCGCGAATGGAAGGTTGAGGTTCAGCGCTGCTTGCCGGAGCGGCGTATCCTCCGATGACGCGACGAGTTTATCAAGCGGCAGGTCCATCCGGGCATAATAGTCCGGCTGGCGGGTCAGGACCTCGCGCCACGTCAAGGGAGGGAACTGTCCTTCACAGCCGGGAAACATCCGCTCATCGAGCTGGCAGACAAGCCGTCGGATTGCGAACACCATTGTGTCGAGCATGTGCAAATCCTCACTGCTCGTGACGTATCCATAGATGGCGTAGCGGTTGTCGGCGTTCCCATTGTTCAGCAGATGTTCCATGAACGCCTCGGCCGTCCGATCGCGCCAATGATGGATATCAAGATTTGCTGGCTTCCGAAGGCAGTCGAGCAGGAGCGATCCTGCGAGCGCCTTAACCTGGGCGTAGAGGCGGACAATGTCATGGCCGTATCCCTTCGTCGTCTGACCATTCACCAGAAGTACGGCCTTCAGATACTTTTCGAGCGCGTGTACCGAAAGCCAGAGGAAATCGCTACTCAGCCCGTTCATCGCACACCAGCGCGCGGCTACATAGTTCTCATCAGCAGTTCGCACAAAGAGCTCACGCGCGAGATCGTTCTTAGAAGCGGTTATGCTCATGGTATCTGTTAAGCAGGAGTCAGCAGTGCCTTGAGGTTCGCGAGAACAGTGCGCCCCAAGGCGTCAGTCGATATAGAGCGGAGTGCCGCGAGTTGCTCGACTGTCTGGATGACGTCGGATGGTCGCACTGGCCGACCTTCCGTCTCAACGAATGGGCCGTCGGTCTCAGTTAGCAAACGGTCTAACGGCAGACCAATCACGAGCTGCCGATGTTTTGGTGATTTCAACATTTCACCGTTGATAGAGAAATAGCAGCCGAGTGCGACCGCGCGCCGAGCCTCAGCAGGCGTACCGGTGAACCAGTGCAGAACGATCCGACCGCGATCCGGCGGCAGCGCCTGCTCAATGTGGCTAAGCACCTTACCCGCGGCGCGAACGCTATGCACGGTCAGGATCTTATCACCCTGCTCAGCACAGGCGCGCAGGATCCGCTCGAAGACGCGTTCCTGGGCGGGGAAGCTGCGATAGAATCGCGGCCCCGCGTCGAGGCCGATTTCGCCAACATAGCGCGCCTCGGCGAGATGACACTCGAAGAGCGGGAGCTCGTCCTCGCGTTCGGCAATCAGCTGTGGGTGAAGACCGAGGGCAACACGAACATGAGCCGAACGAGCCGCCAAGTCACGGTTTCGAGGCCAAGCCTTCGGCGTGGTGGTGACCGCAAGTGTTGCCACACGCTCGCGATCGCATTCCGCGATCAGCCCTGCATGATCCTTGTACAGATCAAGGTGGCAGTGGAAGTCGACCCAGCGCGGAGGCTGTTGGGGTTGTTCTGTCATAGCGGCCGCGCCTGAACACCCTCTAGCAGTCGGCCAACCTCCTGCAGACCGGCCACAAAGACCGCCTCATAGTCGGATAGTCGGTCGGAGTGATCGATCAGCGGCCCAGGCCGGTGGATGTCGAACCGAGCGCGGCCGGGCTTCCCGGAAAGCCGGGAGAGCGCGAGCTGGAAGGAGCGCACATGCTCACCCTCAGCCTTATTGGTGTCGAGAACTTGCGCGCGGAGGTCGGCAATGCGGTATGGCGTGTCATCCACACCCCAAGCCTCCAGGATTGCGGCGCGCCGGATGAGACAGGGTACGCAACGGCCACAATGCTTGGGGTCGCGCTGACTCGGGTCCGGATCATAGCGCCGACTGCCTGGCGACGAGCAGGACATGGTATGTCGCGCCCTGTCACGGAGGAACGTGAGGTCGGAGCATGCCTTTGCCATCTGACCCTTCGTCTGGAAAGCGTACGGATTCTCAAGACGGACCCTAAGCCCGAGCCCGCGGAGCAGGTCGCCGAAGCGGGCCATGTAGTAGGGATGGGTCGTGCGCGTGCTCAGCGCGCCGAGCCGCAGAGGGTCAAGCGGCACGTTGAGTGAGATAAGCCCGTTTTCTGGTACGTGCACGACCATGTCGCCGCCGATTGCATCAGCCGCCATCGCAGCAAGGGCGAAGAAGAGAAATGAACGGCCGCGCAGCGTGTCCTCGACGGCACTCGTGTCGATGGTGTCAGTCGGGAAGCCCACCCGAGCCCGGATGTGACGAATGGGGGAGCCTTGGAAGCGACGCTTCAAGGCTTCGGCACAAAAGGTCTGATGCGTGCTGGTGATGCCATCCCAGTAGTGGCTGACCAGCATGGGCTCCTCTCCGGCGGCGAGGAGGTCAATGGCGCCGATGAAGCTGTCGAGACCGCCCGAGAACAAGCAGACCGTGGTGGGATTCGCCGTGCGCAGTCTCGTCGGCGCTACTGCAAGCTCGGGCATCCCGGCGCCTCGCGGACGGAAATGCATGCCCCAGCGGTCACCGGTCAGAAAATTCAGGATGGTCACAAGAAGGGGGGCAAGGCCCGTCCAGAGCGCGGGGGCCTGGACCGGCAGATGGAGCTCAATTTCGCGTGTCCACGCGTCCTGGGCGTCGGCCGCGCGGGAGATGCGGGTGTCAGCGGCCGTAACCGCTGCGGCGAGCACCGCAAGGTCGACGGCTGTCTCGGAGGGGCGCAAGCCGAATTCGCGCAGCTGGTCGATTGCTTGGCCGAGTCCGAAGCCGAGCCGCTGGTCGCCGTCGACGAAGCTGATTTCCGTCGCATGTGTGTCGGAACGGGTTGGTGTGACCGCTACGGTGTCAGCGGGCCCAAGCCGGCCGATGATGCTGTGATGTCTCATGCTGCGGCCTCCCCAGCAATGGCTATCAGCTCGAACGCGGCCTCGTAAATCTGATTTACAACGACGTCGGTGTCGCGGTCTGACAGGCGCTCGACGCCGCCCAGACGGCCGGAGAGCTGACCGCGAGTGGCGCCGGTAATAAAGTCATGAAGTTGCGTCTGGGCACTCTCTACGGCTGCGATGTCGTCGGACAGCGTGATGCCACGACCGCCGAGGTCGGCCATCACCCGCCCCTCAATCGATCGCGCAATGAAATCGAGAAAGAAATCCTGCATCTGCGCCAGCGTGAGCGCATCGAAATTGCCGACACCTGCTTCCGCCATATCGCCGATCGTCTCTAGCATCGCTTGCCGTGCAATGGCTTCATCGACCGCGCCGCCTGGCGGACAGACGAACTCCATGATCGCCAAGAAGACGTCGGTTGCCGGCTGACCGGCCAGCCCGGGAAGATTAAGCTGGCGGAGTGTTTCCGCCGGGCCAAGCTGCTGGAAGCTGCGAACGACGCCGAGAAGCCCTCTCGCGGTCGCACGGGACGATCCCATCCGGCGTGCCGCGCGTCGAGTACCCCCAGTCCCATTGCGGACATAGCTGGACAGCGCGCTTCCAAGCGCGTTGCGGCCGCCGGTACGGGCAAAGCGCGAAAAATTGCGGCGGGCGCCACTGAATTCGCCAGCACCGCTGGTGTCCGGCTGGGGCGGCATTCGAGGGGAGGGAGGGGCAGGCGCAGGAGCTTGCACCGGCGGGGGTGCAACGATCCCTGTGTCCCCGGGTACCCCCGGCGCGGCTGGCAGGGCCGGGGCTTGCTGAGGGAGGGCGGCCGGAGCCGGTGCGTCGACCCAGGACGGCACAAGACCGCTGCCAGGTCCACCATATCCTTTTGATGTCCCCATAGCCTCAGCCTCGCTGCATCTTGGCGATCTGCTGGGCGGTGCTTTGCAGGATCGGATTCTCAGTTTGCTCGGCCCACCCGCCCAGAACGGTTTTGAACTCGGAGGCTATTCCCGTATCGTTGAAGCAGGAGCCCCAGCTCGAGGCTGCCCAGGTCCCGAGCTTGTTGGCAGGCAACTCGCGGATGAAATCCAGGAGGCGGCGTTGGAGAGCAGGGTGGGCCTCCACGAGCCGCACGAGGCCATCGACCCCCTTTGGCTTTGAGGTGTACTTGTCGTCCTGCAGGATGCGCCCGCGGATCGCCTCAAACACTTCCTCGGGCTCGGGCCCGGTCAGTTTGGCAATCTCCGCTGCGGCCCCCCGCACCATGAGTTGCGGGCCCATCAGCTTCTCAACCAGACCTTCGAGATGGCTGGCGGCGGCAAGTCCGCCGAGCGAGCTGCGCTTGTCGCGGGTGACGAAGACGTAAGGGCGCAGATCCACGCCTGCGAGTGCGGGATCGATGGCAGCCCAACTCTTCGCCCATTCATTCCTGTCCCATTCAGCGGCTTCAGGCGGAAGAGCAGGGGGCGCCGATCGTACAGCCTTGCGCGTCCCCTTGGTCGGCTTCTCCTCCTCGTCGTCAGTCACAGCTGGCGTTCGCACATGCTCTTCGAACCGCCTGAGCGCCTCGGGCTTGCCGTCCGGGTGGTTGGCGGCAAGCCGCGCGATCTGCTCGTAAAAGTCTGGGTAGAAGCGCTCGGCGAGCATGATCTTTGCGAGCATCGGCCGTTGGATATCCGTGCCAAAGCCGCGCTCCTCTGCAATGGCGTGGCGCAGCATCATCGAGTTGAGGAAGCGCTTGATCTGGCGCGGATTGCCGCGCGTCCCCTCGCTCAGGATCTTGGTGACATGGGCGCTGATGATGAGAGCCTGGTCGACTTCGGACGGTACTGGCCCTTGCATGGCCGTTTCGACGGTCCGGCGATCGAGCCCGCGGCTCTTCCACGGCCGCTTCATATCCTCGCGGGCGGCAGTGAGCAGGCGCGCGAAGCGCTCGTCGCTCGAGGTAAGAGCGTTCTCGGCAAGGAGCAGCGTTACGTAAACCCGCGTTTCGGCCAGACCGAGCGCAGGGATACGGAAGGGCACCTGGATCAGCTTCTCAAGGTAGTTGCGGGCGTAGCTGACGGGGCCGGAGCTGGGTGGCAGATCCGGGAAGTGCTCGCGCACCGCATACTCGATCATCAGCTCGTCCGCCCCGATCACGAAAGCGGTTCGCTCGACAAAAAGGAAGAGGCGGATAGCCTCGAGCGTCGAAATCGCTGTCTTCGGCAGGCACCGGTCAAGATCGTCAACGACGACGACGAGCTGGTCGATATCGGCCGCATCAAGCAGTTCCTTGAACTCCGTACGGAAGGCATGGATATGTTCAGGGAGATTGTCGCTTTCCTCCGGCGCTTCCTTGAGGAATTCCCCGGCCTTCTCAGCAACCCCCTTCAGGTCCTCAATGGACAGGTGCTCCTGAGGCTTTGCGAGGAAGGAGGAGGCGAGGTCATAAAGTCCCTTCACCTGGTCGAAAGTGGGGATGCCTGTCGTGGCTGTGAAAGCAAAACCGCCGGCTTTGCGGGCGAGCTTCAACCAGTCGACGCGCTTCAAAACCTTCTTGGCGGCATCTGCCACCTTCGTCGAATTCGGCCGGGCACGACGCAACTCGTCGACGATCGTTTCAATGACGACGGTTTTCGCATCCTCGAAGCCCTCGAAGGTCCAGCCGTTGAACCAGAGGCAGAGGACTCGGTTGTCGTTTGCGAAAGCGCCTTCCAGCATCTTGAGAACGCTCGATTTGCCCGCCCCCCAATCGCCGTGGACACCGATCGTCACCGGCGCATCGGGCGTCTTGCGGATGAGGTTGACAACCGTTTTGGCGATGGCTTCGTAGTAGAGGAGATCAGTCGCGGTCTCCTGGTCGTTCAAGAACATCGATGCCCCCACCGGCTGTCTCTTGCCACTTGGCTTACCAGCTGCCATTCCCGGCGGCCTTTCAGCCGTATAGCGAAGCTGGTCCCCTAGAACAAGGAGTGACCGCGGTCACTCCTTTGAATGACATGGATTCTACGACGACTATACATGAGGCTAAGCACGGGGTTGCTAGCTCGCAAAGCGGATGAAAGCTCTCCTATTGAAAGGGCCCTCCCGGTAAGCGCCGTCATATGAAAAACGGCCGCTGCTACCAGCGGCCGTTAAGTTTTGCTGCTACACCAGGAAATGGATAGATAGCGAGTAAGACTGTACGGCTTATTGGTTGAAGAATACTTATCGGCGCTGCGCAAACTTGAGATCTAACAAAGGGAGGCTTATCTTTAATGCACGATTGCAGGAGAACTGCACGGGGTTGATCGCATAGTTCAGAATGCCTCTTTCTTGACCAAATTGCGATTTCTGAGACGTTCTCGCAAGCATGTTCGTCGAACTCGTTTTCGAGGTTTGGGATAGCGCAGTACAATCCTACTGTGGCGGCGATCGTTCAAACCGGCGCTTTGGCTTGGTCTGATCTTTCCCCCTCTTCAACAATTTGCAGCATGTCATCGGGAAGCGGTCTCTGAAGTTACAGAGCCTCTTTAGTCGGAGCATTCAGCCAAACGTCATATTCTTCGGGCGTGGTCAGGATCACCGGCATCGCTTTCGGATGGATTGGTCCCACCACACCGTTCGGCTCGGATGTCAGAAATGAATAGAGCAGGTGTTCACCTTCAACAGGATCAGCCTTCGTTCCACGTACGCCGGTCCAAGGTCGCCAAATGCCAGCAAAGGCGGTAAGGGGGCGCTCTTCATTGAGGGCAAACCAAACGGGTGTCTTTCTTGGACGAGTATCTTTGTATTCTGAGAAGGATGTCAGGGGAACGAGGGCGCGGTATTGCGGCTTGAGCCAGGCACGCCAAAACGAGGAGCCAACATTGCGCACGTTTGTCACTGGATGATTGCCAACTTTCGGCGGAGGAGGGAAGCCCCAGCGCATCTGGATCAACTCGCGCTCGCCGTCATGATTTCTGACGACCGGCGCCATCTGGTCTGGAAAGATCGCTGGCAGGGGAGGCAGGTTGTTTGAGCTGTCGCGTGTAACGTCGAAGGCCTGCCGCATCGCGGCCTGTGTCGCATAGGAACTATAGAGATTACACACGGGTGGAACCCTCCGTCTTGGCATCCGGGCGTTCGTTTCGTTCAGACGCATTTGTCTGCGCCCAACGTGACAATAAGCGCTGCCCCATGCAACCCTTCAGGGTATAATCACTGCAATCGGCAGACCGCGTTTTGATTTGCGAATCATGGCGCATGATTGGTCCGCCCCTTCCCACGTTTTTCCCTTTGACTTTCAGATCTTTGACCGATGCGGCCAATCTCCAATCCTACTGATCTCTTGCCTCAAACCTCCGTTTCGGAGCTCAGCCGACGGATCGGAGACAAGCAGGCCGAGCCCTATCAGGCTAGGATCGCTGCATCCGTTCGCGAGGCTATTCGACGTGGCCGCTCTGGCGCGGTGCTTGCTCCAACTGGCAGCGGCAAGAGTCTTCTAGCGGCTGGAGCCGCCGAGGACGCCATCGATTTGGGTAAGCCGATCCTCGTGCTCCACCCCGACGTTTCCCTGCTGCGCCAGAACTACGCCCAGTTCCAAAGCGTTCCCGCGGTGAAAGGTGCCCAGACCGCCTTCTACGTCGCCAAGAACGAGATCATCGGCGAACAGCCGATGGTCCGGAACTCACTCAACGCGGATGTGATCCCCGCCACGAACATGTCCCTCGTCAACAAGCTCGATGACGAAGAATTCCTACGCTCCCTCGACCGCTTCGGCAAAAGGGGAGGGGTGGTCCTCATCGACGAAGGCCACAAGGCAGCGGCCGAGGAACTCGCCCGGGTTCTCTCTCGCATCGCCCACGCCGGCGGCTCCGGCATCGTCCTGACCGCCACACCGTTCCGGACCGACGGCAAAGACCCGCTGGACGCCTTCGGTGCCAGCATCGAGCACGATCTGATCGACGTTGCCACCTATGACGAGGTGCTGGCGACTGGCAGAACCGTTTCCACCAGGTTCGACATCGCCACCGGTGAATTCGAGGCCCATTTGGGCACCGATGCCGTCCGGCTCATTGAGAGCGCGTTCCTTGCGCTGCTGGCCGAGAACAAGTCGGTCGACGAGGCCTCCCAGCAGGCGTTCTCCCGCTTCTTCAAGGAAGGAGCGAGCGAGGGCGACAAGGCGATTGCCGCTCTCATCGTGGCAGCCGTTACTCGGATATGGGCCAAGCGCGCGGGCAGCGCTACCCTGGCAATGATCCATTGCGACAGCGTCGAGTTCGCCAAGGAGCTCTCCGGCTATCTCGCCCAAGAATCCCTCCCTCCCGGTCACGATAGGGAAGGGGAGAAGCCCCGCGTAGCCTTTGTCGTGGCCGGCGAAATTCGCGTCTGGCGCAACGGCGCCGCGGAGGGGCTGAAGGAGAGCGAGCCGGTCGGCCGCAAGATCAAGCGCGACGATCTCCTGGATGCGGCCCGTGCCGGCGGCTTCGACATTCTGGTCAACGTGAATGCTCTGGGCGTTGGAACGGACGTTCCCCAGACCGACCTCAACATCCTGGCCTGTCAGGAGCGCTCCATCGGCCCAGTGAAGCAGATCAGCGGGCGAGGGGAACGGGCTCACAAGGCCTCTGGCAAGACCCACCAGGTCTTCGTCGATGTCGGTAATTCCATCCTGCGCATTTTCAGCGACATCGACGCCATGCGCCGGAACGATCCAGAGCGCTGCCGCCGCCAAGTGCGCGGGCTGGCTGCCCCGATCCGAGAGCAGTTCGAGGCTTGGTTCGACAAGGATCCCAGCCTCCGCGAGCAGATTGAAGAGCGCCAGCGTCAGATCCGGCTGCGGATGGGCGAGGGGGACAGCGAGCAGTACGACGATCCGCTCGACTCCACCATGGAAGTCGGCGACGAGGACACCCTACCGGTTCCGAAGCCCTTTGCCGTTGGTCTTATGGCGACCGGAATGCGGCGGTACGATTCCGAGACCAAGAAATTCTCGAGTCGCGTGGCGCTGTTCTGCGACCTCAAAGAGTTTGGTCTCTACGACGAGGAAGCAGCCCCGGATCTCCCTCGCTGGCTGGTCGCCACCCACGACGAACGGACAGGGGCGCAACAGGCCTTCCTCTGCAAGACCCAGGATGTCGCCCGCAAGTACGTGGCTTTCGTTGGCATCCGACACGACGGCGACTATGAGAGTGCCAGTCCTACCGACAAGCAGCGCAAATTCCTCACAAGCCTTCAGCAGGCGCGGCCTCTCGCCCTCCCGTGGCTCACAGGATTTGCGGCTCCCGCCAACGCCACCCAGATGTCAGCCGCTATCGACCTTCTCAAGGATAAGGCAGGGCTCCTAACCCGGTTACTCAACGTGGCTGCCGTCCGACTGGTCGAGCGGGCCACCGGAGCTCACAGCCTGCGGCCCGACCTCCGCTCGGTGGTTCTCGATCGGCCCAATCAACTCACCCCACAGCGGCGCGATCTCCTCGCTGCCTACTGCCGGCTGCGTCAGCGGTTTGCCGACCTTTACCCCTATGCGTTTGGAGGAAAGCCGACGGCGTTCTCAGTCACGACCTTCGACCTGAGCGTGTTGCCCGAGATCAAGGCCATCGTGGCGAATACAAACGTGCGATTCTTCATCATCGACAACCCGGAGAAGGAAGAGCAACTCCGCCCGAGCCTCGCCGAGGGCCTGATCAAGTCCTCTATCGTCGCAGTGGGCCCTAAAGGTCCAAGCGAGCAGTGGATCCGGCAAAAAGCAGGGTTCGGCCGCCATGACGATGCAGCCCGTGCACGGGAGCAGAGTTTCCGGGAATACCTCATCGACCTTGCCGATGGTCCCGTGAGCAAGGACCAGACGCTGACGATCACACTCGCAAGGACCGAGTATCTCGAGCTCGCCGCTGCAAAACCAGGGAAGGAACTCGTCCGAGCAATTCCTTCTGCCGTGATGAACCTCTTGCTGCTCCTTGGGGAGGAAGGTGGAATGCCGCTGCCAGGGGAGCAGGTCGAGCTCATTCAGGATGCTATCGGCAAAAACCGGAACGAGATTGCGGTCCCGTTCTCGCTGCCTCGACTGTGTGCCCGATACGCGCAGCGACAGGTGCCGGCGCAGAAGAAGGTTCTGAAGGATCTGGAGAAGGCTGCAACATTCAAGAAGAACCGGGATGCGTACTTGCGGTCTCAGAAACTGTCCTCCCTGGCGTCGTAACAGCCAACACTCTTCAAATCGCGATGGAAAATCCAGTGGCCGCAACGAGATGTACGCATGGCAAGATCAGAGACGGCTTCTGCAGGCGGATCGCACTGACGCTACTGTCCTTCTCGATGATGGCAGGGGTTGTATCCGCCCAAACCAGCAGAACCCTCTCTGCCGGTGAGCTCGAAACGGCTCGACTTGGCATCTATTTGAGACTCGCGGTAGAGCGCTGCGGCTACAAGCTCCGGTACAATCCGATCAAGTCGATCTACCCTGGTTCGTCGCTTTGGGAGGTAGTGAGCCCGGAGTCGAAGAAGCTTCTGACCGAGATCACAATGCAGGAGATGTCCAAGTTTGTGGCGGCTGCCCGACCAAGTGCATGCTCGGCGGCCTGGGACGACTATGGGCCACAGAAACGCAAGGGCCTCTGGGCCCTTGTGGCGGCGGACGAACCTGAACCTCCGGGTGGGCACCGCACGTTTCCCAGCCAATACAGCTTCATCGTCTGCAAGGATTTGAAGGACTTGCAGACCTACTTGGGTCTGGCGAACGACAAAGCGGCCCTGGTCGACTACCTTGAACGCAGTTAAAAGAATGGCTCCTGCCAGAAGATTGCCGCTGAGACTGAGATCTCGATCGATAGGCGCCTGGATGGTGGCAAGCATCGTTACGCATGCTACCGCGTTCCTAATCATCGCCAATGTGTTTGGGGTCCGGATCTCTTCCGCTAACGGCAAAGAATCGTGAACCAGAAGGAGCCCGCCGCAATGAAGTGCCTGCGCATCTATGCTACCCCGGATGGCGAGTCGCATTTCGACGAAGTCGAATTGCCGACGACGAAGAGGTTGGTGCACCCTGATGCGGTGCCGTTTGAGGTTTCGGCCAGCTATCAGGCGTCTCGCGTCCGCATCACCCACATCCCGGCGGGCATGCGCGAGGTGGCTTGGCATACAGTTCCAGAGCCGGTCCTGACGGTCCGGCTGGATGGTTCGGTGGAATACGAGACGAGCGACGGAGAAGTGCGCCACGTTCCGGCGGGTAGCTTCGTGTTAGTGGAGGACACACACGGCAAGGGCCATCTGTCACGCCATTCCCCAGAGGCGCAAACCGTCATCTGGATCTCACTACCGAACGGCCTCAAATTGCCGCCGGCGTAGTCCGTCCGGGCACACTGTAGGCGCCCAAAAAGCCCCAGCTGAGAGGGTAAGGGCTCTCAGCCAGGGCTAGCTCCAAGCGTTGGGGGCTATGGAGATTGTTCGGGCAGATACGCAACGCGCCCGGTATCTGCATGTTGATACGGTCAAGCTTAACAATTCGTGCACATTAACTAAGCTTGGACCGGTCATATATCCCGTTAGGAAAGATGCTGAGCAAAGTGCTTGTTCATCTCGAACATGCTGACCTTGTCCTTGCCTGAAAACACGGCCCAAAGCTTGTCGTCCGCCAAGATCTCGCGCTTGTTCGCAGGGTTCTGCAGATTGTTGGCCTTGATGTACTCCCAAACCTTGCTAACCACCTCAGTGCGCGGGAGCGGGGCCGACCCGACGACGGCCGCGAGCTCGTTCGAAGGCTGCAGCGGCTTCGCCAAGGCGGGATTCGGCTTCTTGGCTGCTTTGGCTTCGGTCATTATGAAACTCCTTACCTACGCCTCACTGCCATCTGCAGGGGCAAAGGCCGCGGGACCATGACCAGCAAGGGCTGAACACTTCCTTAATCCCGCTCTGACCGTGCGTATGTGGGGACGATCATTAGAAATGAAAGCGCAAAGTCGCTACCGTCCGCGCCGTTTGCTTTGTGGCTTTGCCATCATCTGCCGCATCGCTTCCTCTGCCCGCGCTCTGGCTTCAGCATTGTTGCTGAGGTTGCGGACCTCCGACGGCTCCTCTTCCTGGTCAATGCCGTTCGTGCGAGCCCGCCACTGCTTCGCCTGCGCGGCGGTAGCAGCCGCGTTGGCCAGCTTCTCCAAGCGATCGAGCTGGGGCGTGCTGGGCCGACCCTTAGTTTCAGGTTGCTCGTCCTCGTGCTCCGGGCCTTTGGGCATAATTCTGCGTCCTTCAGTTGATCGCTGTCACTCCCCAACCTAACTAGGCACCAGCTTCCAGATCGCCAAGTCCGCGGTTAACTTCGTCTTAACCATAAAGGTCCGAGGTACGTGGATGCGAAAGATCCATCATGGCTTCATAGCAATCGCTGTTCTCCTGGGCCCCGCCACTATCATTCTCGCCCACGAGAAACTCACCGTGACACCTGCCCAGGAGGTCTTTGAATCGTTTGATCCGCCACAGAACCTGCGGCAGGCATTCACGCGATGTGCCGAGGCCACGAAGCAGGAACGTTCAGCACAATGTGAGGAGTATGTGAGCTTCTTCGAACAATGTGCCAGTCGGAGAAATGAATGCGGGCCAAAAACGGTTTACGAGGTCATGACCAAACTGATAATTTCAGCGGCACCAAAGAAGCCAAAAGCAGAAAAGCTACCTGCCCCTGCTGACGTCTGACCCAACTTCTGACGGCAGTCCTTTTCCATTGATTTGTATGATATCAATCGAATGACCTATTCCCGCGAAACCACTGCCATTTCGGAACTTGCTGGCCAGCCGGTCAACACCTGGTCCGAAGAATGGCAACGCGAGTGCGAGGCTCGCGCCATCCTGAAAATGTCAAAAGTCCAGCGCGAGGAATTCTTCAATGGCAGGAAGGACGAGAACGGGAAGCTCCTTGAGCGTGGGATTGTAGCACTTCGTGGAGCTAAAGCAGCAGAGGATCTGAGATCGCTCATGCAGCAGATCTTGGATACCCGCGCGACCAAGCGCTAGGTAAGGGGCTAGTGGGCGACACCCGGGCAATGGCGTCATGCCCCTAGGCGGAACGCTCCACTGTGCACGGCCCTGATTACCTCGCTCAACGTATCCTGCGGACTGAGTCCCTCTGTTCGAAGAACATGCCGATCAAGCTCTCCGAGTGAAGAAAGCTGCTGATAGAGCGCCGTAATGGGCACAGGATCAGTCAGCGTGTCGCCGCCACGTTCGCGGCACCGCCGGATAGCAACATCGAGCAGGGGGCGAAGAATAATGTAGTGGAGGGGCGCAGGCAGCGCCTTGAACGGTTCCAGGAACCAAGGACCGATGATCCCATCCACCACAACGAAATAACCGCCCTTGGCATATCCCTCCGCCGCCTTGGCGAGGACGTCGACAACCACTGTGTTCTGCGCGTGGGCGTCAGGCAGATAGGGTGCAACCGCGCCATTCTTGATATAACGCCAGAAGTCGTCGGCGTGAAGGTGCACCTTAGGACAGCCGGCCTCTCGGGCGAGGGCCTGTGCCGTCGTTGTCTTCCCTGACCCTGGTGGTCCGGTCAGGATGAGAACTTCACCTTGAAGACTGGTCATGCGCTCGTCTATAGCACATCAAATAATTTTCGGAAGCGCATCGACGTAGGCCTACGACCAGCGATCAAGCCGCCAAGCGCAGTTCCACTTCCATTTCGACAGGCGAGGTCTTTGCCCCAAGTTCACACAAAGCCTGTGACAAGGTCATGAAACGCTCTGCCAGATCTCCCGCAGCAACCTGCTGGGCGCCTGACGCTCTCTCCTCGTGAAAGCGCATTCGATAAAGGTTCTTCAGTACCGAACAAGCTGTCGCAAGATTGTCCGCCATTTCGAACGCTTGTGTTCCCTCCTGAAGGAATCCCCGACACCGACGAGCGCTGCTAGACAGATCCCGATAGATAAGATCAAGATCATCCGAGCGTAGGCCACGCGCCTTAAGTGCTTCGGTTTCACTGACACGGACTACGCTTGCGATCAGTTGAGCCACGTGGCGCATCGCTTGTCCGTATGCATAAACTTTGTCGTGACCCTTCGAATCAATCTTCGCTCTCAGTGAGAGCAGAGTTGAGCGAGCCCGCGCGATATCATCTGCAACGACTGGACAGTCGTCGCGCCCCAACCATGATCTATTCATTATTGTTTTTGCCTTCGGAATCAAACGCCGAATTAACGATTCCGAAATGAATCGACTGAGCTTCATAGGCAAGGATTATTTGTGGTTAAGTTGCGGATTGCGACAATATATACCTGTCGCTGCGAACCTGTTCCTAATGTGTTCTTCATGCCGTGCGGCAACAAAGTTTGGTCGGCGACAATAACGTTCTTACGGAAACAACAAAGTCCTGACCTATCTCGCCAAGCTTGTCCAAGCCTGTCCTGAACCAACCCGGCGTTTAATCAGCTCAGCGTTATCTATCGAAGTGACCTGTCTGGAGTGGATCAGACGAGGTCAAACCCCATGAAAAAGAAGATCAGCCAATCGCAGCTCATCCTTCCGCTGCTCGATGCGATCGAGGAAAGGGGAGGGGCCGCGAAGGCACGTGATGTCTACGACTTGGTGGCCGAGAAAGTCGACCTGCCGTCTAACGAGCGCACCGCCCGAATTACGATCTCCGGACACTCCTATAATGCGTTCGAGCGCGAGGTGCGTTGGGCCCAGCAGCGAGCAAAACTCCAGGGGCTCTTGCGACCTGCGGATGCGGGCCTATGGGCACTCACCGGCAAAGGGCATTCAGCTCTCACCAAGGCAACCCCTGGGCTCGTTGTCACGATCTTCATGACCGACAAGGGCGCTGCCCTCTGGGGACACTGCGAGGATGCTGTCGGGCTGATTGATGACGAGAGCTGCGCGCTAATCTTTTCGAGCCCACCGTACCCTTTGGTCCGGAAAAAGGAATACGGCAATGAGGACGAACGCCAGTACGTTGAGTGGATGCTGCGGATCGCCGAGCAATGGCCAAGGAAGCTGGCGAAAGACGGTTCTATTGTCCTGAACCTCGGCGATGCATGGCGCCGCGGCGAACCGACACTTTCGCTCTATCAGGAACGATTGCTGATCAAGCTAGAAGACGAGTTAGGGCCGAAACTCTGCCAGCGCTTTGCGTGGAACAATCCTGCTAAGATGCCGGCTCCCGCAGAGTGGGTGACTGTGCGTAGGGTTCGGGTAAAACCCTCGCTCGAGAACATCTTCTGGCTCTCGGCGTCCGGGAACCCATACGCTCACAATCGCCAGATCCTAGTCCCCTATTCTGACAGCATGAAGGCAGTCTTGAAGAGGGGAGGGCAGGAAGCAGCCAGCCGGCCAGCAGGCTATACGATGACCGACGGCGCGTTCGGCAATGACAATGGAGGAGCCATTCCCGGCAATCTCATTGTCGCTGCGAACACTGAGAGCAATTCCGACTACATCAGGAACGTTAAAGCCGCCGGTCTTCCGGTCCATCCCGCTCGATTTCCAGCGGCCCTGCCGGAAATGTTCATCAATTTTCTCACGCGTCCAAAGGACCTCGTCTTTGAGCCCTTTGGCGGCTCGTTGACCACTGCGGCTGTCGCTGAGGCACTCGATCGCCGCTGGGTCGCGTCCGAGTGCATGCTTGAATACATCAAGGGAGGTAAGATGCGCTTTCCGTCCGCGGCCGCTGCATAGAATTTTCCAATGACCGCTGATCTCCCCCGCACCCTCTACCACGCTACTCCACTCTATCGGTATGACCCGCAAGCCACGGACAATCACGGCGTATGGGATCCTGCCACACACGGCCAGATCAAGGGCTCCGGTCTGTCACCTTGTATGCACTCAAGCAAGGACGTGCCGGTTGTCTTTCTGACCGACGAGATCGGGATCGCCACCAACTATGCGGAATGCAATCGTGGTGAAGAGTGGCCCGTTGATTGGATCATCCTTGCAATCGATACCTCGGTCATAGACCAGGAGCTCCTTCTTCCTGATATGGATCAAGAAGCTCAAACCATGGCCGACGACATCCTGGCTCAGGCGCACACGCTAGCCGAATGGGATACCGGTGTGATCCCTTGGTTTGCGGTATTCAAGATCACAGGCCAGGTCCGGTATAGTGCAGCGATCCCACACACTGCCATCACGCCCTTCAGGCTCCTGCCTGTGAATCCCGTGGCACGATAATCTTTTGTTAAGGGGCGGCACCTACCTCTGACCTCAAGGATCAACCCAACCGATCCTTTCCTCCGGGAACCCTGCGTAGCTGTTGCCCCCGCTGCGCAGGGTTTTCTGTTTTCGGCTTCGGCCGTCGCGGTATGCCGCCGCCTCTGACCAACTCTCGAAGCTTCCTCCCTCTAAAATCTCCGGAAATGACACAGCTATCGCTCTTCGACCTGTCGATGCGGTGGAACAGCCGCCGCGCGTCATATCGGCCCTCCCAGGAGCCAATCGATCCCAGCCAGTTCTCCGTCGAGCCCATCGGAGATGCAGTCGCTCGGGAATTCGTCATCAAACACCACTATTCGGGATCCTACCCAGCCGCGATCGCCGCCTATGGACTGTTTGAAAGGATCGCCCCGTTCCAGCAGGATCTGGTTGGTGTGGCGGTATTCTCAGTTCCGATGCAGCCGAAAGCAGCTGCCGCGTATGGCGCCGCCCCAGACGCTAAATTCTGCGAGCTCGGGCGGTTCGTCCTGAAGGATCACGTCGGCGGCAATGGAGAGACGTGGCTTTTGTCGAGAGCCCTGCGCCTGCTCGCCCAGGACAAGCAGCGGCCCGATCGCAGACCCCATTACGACCTCTGCCTTTCGTACAGCGACCCTGTCCCTAGAACGACAGCGGACGGCAATCTCCTCCATGTCGGCCACGTCGGAAGAATCTATCAAGCCTTTGGCAACTCGATATATTTGGGGCGCGGGACGGCTAGGGTTCACTGGCTTACTCGCGACGGGTCAATCGTCTCTCCCCGGGCTCTGTCGAAGCTCCGAAACGGCGAGCGAGGCGCTGCCTACGCCTATGACTTTCTCAGAGCCCATGGAGCGCCAGCCATCGCGCCTGGCGAGAAGGAGGCCGACTACATCCGCCGGGCCCTACAGACAGGTCCATTCCGCAAGATGCGCCATAATGGAAACCATGCCTACGTGTTCCCCTGCGGGACGCATTCCACTCGCCAGGAGATCCGCCGGCGGATGGATAAAGGACTGCCGCGTCCGACCAAAACGGACCTGCCGATGACGGCCTAGAATCTAGTTCAAATATCCATGCGCCAGAACGGTTCCGTTAACAGTCTTTAACCATGGTTCCAGCCCCACGCCCGAATCATAATGCCGGATCGCGAGTCCAACCTCGGGCCGAATACTACGCAGCATTGAATCAAGTGTGTAACTTGGAATCACCCGGAACCGGGCTTTTACATGCGAATTGACTCCGCCTTTCGGGCTAAATGATTCAGCCCAAAGAAGTTTCCCACCGCTGAATCGATCTATTGTGAATGGATTCTTGCTAGCCGACTCCACAGCCCCGCTGGAATCGGTCATTTCTCGTTACGTCACGAGTGCGATGGGATGGGGAGCCATGCCTGACGTAAAGGGTATCGAGCGGGTTCAACGCTTCCGCAAGTCACGCCGCGAACGGGGTGATCGGGAGATGAACGTCTGGGTCCCTCAGATTATCGGGGCAGCGATCGACCGTGCCGTCGAGAGCGGCCGCTTTAAGACCCGTCAGGACGCCATCAATCATGCGCTTGAGACAGCCTTCGTTGGTAAGGAGCCAAACACAGTGACGTAAACCAGGCAAAGCAAAAGGCCCACGAAGCTGGAAACTTCGAGGGCCTTTGGAGCTACCCGCAAGGGGCGGCGTAAAAGAGTGTGTTGCAACCTCCTTATGCCATCCCGACAAGCTGAATGTCAAGAGCATCGGTTACGGTGAACGCTCCCGCTTTGCCCTCACATAGGAGGGTACGATGCAGCTTGCATCGTCAGGAGGCCGGCGGCTGAGACATGCTGCTTTGGCCGCGAGAGAACTTGCGCTCGAAACCGGGCGCACAGTAACGCGAAAAGAATTATCCCGGGCAGCCAGGGACGCTGCCAAAGCCTTGGAATTGCGGAACGGACCCCGGTCTGTCCTCTCCGAGCTTGTCGCCTGCTGGGGCGAGCAGGAGTGGGAGCGGCTGCTTGTCTGGCCGTCGAACGACTACCTGATGAGCCGCACCGGCCTGTCCGAGCGATCGGTCCGATATGCCTTCAGGGTTCTGATCGATCTTCAGCTGATCGTCCCGAAGGAATCTCCCAACGGGAAGCGCTTTGCCGTCAAAGACTTGGCAGGCGAGATCGTCGATGCATTCGGTTTCGATCTGACCCCTGTCTATGCCAGGCGAGGGGAGTGGGCCGAGCGTCTCATCGAGCAAAAGCAGGTTCGGGAAGCCCGCAAACGAGCCTTCGACGATATCACGATCGCAAGACGAGCCGCCGAAGAAGCCGTGAGTGCATTGGCCGAGCACTATCCGGATCTGGATCGCTCTGCTCTCGAAGACCGCCTCAAAGCTCTGAAAGCCCGGACGCCGGTACGCAGCACGAAGACCATGCCGCTGGGCGCTCTCGACGAGTGGAGAGACCTAAGGACACTCTGCGAGAAAGCATTCTTTGATGCTGGCAATGGGGGCAAAGATTGCCGTCACACTAATAACAACAACGGATCTCCTACCGAAGCTTGTAACAAAGGCTTTCCGAAGAAAGCTGAGGCGGTTCGTTCAACCGAACAGGCTCCGGAGCACCTATCACCGGAATTGATCCTTGAGGCGTGCCCCACCATCAGCGACTACGGACAGCCCGTGCGGGATCTGGCCGACATCGTCTCCGCCGGCCGATACCTCCGGGCATCTCTTGGGGCCAATGAGAGCGCCTGGGGCGAAGCGGTGGAGGGAGTTGGCACCGTCAAGGCCGCGATTGCCGTGCTCTACGTCCTGCAGATCTACGAGGATGACCTCGCCAAAAATGGAGGCGAGAGCCGGATCAAGAACCCTGGAGGCTACTTCCGCGCACTCGTCCGAATGATCAAAGCCGGGAAAATCGACCTTGGCGTCGAGCTCTTGGCGATGAGGAGGCGACGCATGTCCTGACCGATGCGCAACCTTCAGGCCAGTTTCGGGCCCTATAGGCGCAAGCCATCGTTGATTCGGTGATAATTGCGTACGGATAGAACCAATGTTTGCTCATGAAGATCTATGGCAGGCCATCGATTTGCTGGCCGAGCGATGCGAGCTTTCGGCGTCTGGCCTCGCTCGAAAAGCTGGGTTGGATGCCACTTCGCTCAACCCGTCCAAGCGGGTAAGTCCCGATGGGCGAGAGCGTTGGCCATCGACGGAAACGCTCTCCAAGCTGCTCGCTGCCGCCGAGATGGATCTGCTGACCTTCGCCAAGCTCTTGAACTCTTTGCCTGAACAGATCGAAGCGCCAATCGGAGATCAGGAGCAGTTCGACGAAATGGAACAAAGCCGAGCGGCCGCTTAGGCACTTCAGCTTCAAGCCTTCGTTCACCTTTATTCGATCCCTTCGTTCGACATTCCAGGGCGCAAGGGCCGGAAGAACGGAACGGTAAGGAATTTCGCCGATGAGTAAGGCTCGATCTGCCCCAAGCTGTCGAGTCTTGAAGTCTTCCCCAAGAGTGCCTGCGTGAACGACAAGAACAGCGACCAGATCGGAAAAATCATTCGTCTTGTGGGTGATCTCGGGAAGGGCGCTGCCGGGAGAGGCGACCCGATCAACGAGGCTTATCTGAAAGGCATCGCGGAGGGGCTTGCCCTTGCGGATCTGATGAACCGCGATCAGGTGCAGATGATGACACGCTGGAGCCATATCCTGGTCTCCCAGCAGTTTGGAACCAGTTCGGTAAAGCCGATGCCGTATCCTCCCTCTGCCAAGACGACCAGGCCGATCCCTTATTAAAGACGCTGCTCACATTTCCGGCGCGGCCAAGGCATTCGATTTAATTCGCTATAGTTCTGCATTATAATTCGTCCATCGGGCACGACAAACCAGGACGATTCGTGAAATGGACGATGCAGCTTTCAACACAGAATCTGTAGCAGCCGACCAGCTTAAAGCGTTTATAGAACGCCTAGAGCGGCTTGAGGAAGAGAAGACCGGGATCCAGGGTGACATCAAGGACGTATTTGCCGAACTCAAGGGTCAAGGCTTTGATGTAAAGGCCGTAAAAGCACTTTTGAAGATCCGCAAGCAGGACCACTCTGAGCGCCAGGAGCAAGAGGCTATTCTTGAGCTTTACATGCAGGCTCTTGGCCTCAGTTAGCCGAAGACGGTCACCAATTCGGCTCGGCCTGGGCGAGGCGCATCCCGCCTCGTCCTTTTTATTTCGGCCAATCCGTCATCTGCCACCATCGAGACCGATCATCATGTCCTTTACGAGAGCGCCCACGCAGCTTGCCTCCAGGGCAGGGGAGGGCGGACAGCCCCACGAAATCATTCCGGGAATGCTGCTCTGCGCGTTCCTATGCCTCTCAGTGGTTGCCTTCAAACTGGCTGTCGTGGCCGCAACTGCCCTGGAACTCCACGCCGGATCCCAGGTCGCGCTCCTGGGGCTTGGTCTCATCCCCGCAGTCGGCGCCATGATCCCCAGCCGCCCGACCCACCACCGGCCCCGTATGGCCTCATTGTACTTCACGGTCGCCCTAGCTCCCTTCTCGGCCTTGGCGTTCGGCGATCTCGGCCACGTGGTCAGCTATCTCTCCAGGTCACAGCCCTTCTGGGACGATCTCCTCGCCAAGGGAGATGAAACCCTCGGGTTCGACTGGGTCGGAATGCTTCAATGGGCCAATGATCATCCCGTCGTGACCGCTTTGGCCTACGGGATCTATATGTCGGCCGGCTTCCAATCCGTCATGGCTCCAATCCTGCTTGCCGGTCTCGGACGGTATCGAGCTCTGCAGGTATCAACGATTTCTCTCCTGCTGACCCTCATCCTCACCTACGGAATCGCATGGCTCCTGCCGGCTCTCGGCACTTACGAGTTCTACGGGATCGACCCCACCCAGCATCCGAATATCGCGGTCCGAGTGGCAAGCCTCCATGTGCCGGAGATTATGGGCATGCGGGATGGCTCAATTCTGAACATCTCCCGCCTTGCCCCGACAGGACTGATCACCTTTCCCAGCTTCCATGCCGCCAACGCGGTGCTGCTCGCCTGGGCGCTCTGGCATGTCCCCTATCTCCGGTACCTAGGTCTCATCCTGAACGGCCTGATGCTTCTGGCCACGCCCCTGCACGGGAGCCACTTCCTCGTGGATGTTTTGGCCGGAGCCCTGAACGCGGCCTTTGCTATCGCCACCGGATCGATTCTGCTGACGAGCCTGCAGCGATTGTGGCAGCAATCAGGACCCGTCCCCCGAATCCACAGACCGGCGGAGATATAAATATCAGTCATACGCGTGGCACTTCTCCGGTGTTTCTACGTTGTGTGCCGGTGAGGGCATTCGCTCTCATTGCATCTCACGACAAATGAGGTCCGCGACAAAACCGCCTCTCATGGAGGAACGAAGAATTTCGTCAGATTCCTACAAGCTTCATGACTCAGGAGATCAGACAAATCCCTGAAATCCGGTCATCCAATTTAAACATTCCGATCACCAAAGAGTGCATTTTTTACGAAGGTCAATTCTAGGCAATCCCCGAAAGATTTTAAGCGAGCCATGTTCAGCATCAGAGACTTCGTCACTGCAGGCATCAATATCTTGGGAGCCATCGACGCTCTTGAGAGCGCGCTTGCTCGCGCTGCCTCCGATGCCGACACCATTCTCATTACGGATCAGGAAAAGGAGCTGATCTGCTTCGGCATCGTGGACGCACGCTTCGTTCTGTCGGCTCACGGACAGGAGCCGCCGAAGGTGCTTTCGCTCCTTGCCCTCCGGATCGCCAACTCCTTTGAGGTGCCCCGCGCCAAGGCGTCAGCAGTCCTTGCCGAGTTCAGGTCGGCCGAGGCTCTCGCCGAGGCCGATCTTATCGACCCGCCGATCGCCCTTGCCGCATAAGGAGAGCAACATGGGCTTCATCCGCCACGAGCACATGCCGGGCTTCCGTTAGGTTCACCCCTAACGGAGCATTCCCGTGCACAGCATTCCTCAGTTCCAGCCTCAGTACCGCATCATCAATCGTACTCAGGAGGTCTGGACCTACGACACCCTTGAAGACGCTGTTCTGGCCCTCAGCAAAGCGGCGCTTCAACAAGGCTTCTTCCTCTCCGACGTCCTAGCCGACCGCTTCTCGTACGAAACCCGCGTCGATCTTGACGGCATCCGCCACGACACCCCCACCGGGCACTTGATCGTCCGAACCGCTCTCGGCGATATCGTCACGCGGGATCAGGTCCTCGACCTCGCCCATAAGCTGAGGGCGCGGCCCGCCCCACCGGAGGGCACCTACCGCAACGGCGCTTGGTCAGGCATCCGGCGGCCCCGCGGCCATCGCGGCTCCTCCATCCGGATTGTACGGACAAAGCAGGCGATGACCTGGCACGACGCCGACCAGGAGGACCTTCTCGTGGCTGGGTTCCCGCCCGGACGCATTGGGAGACAGCGCGAGCTTCCAACCTACTGGTCGGATATTCCGCGGCGCAACGAGCGCAGCCGGAAAAGCCAGCGCAAACACCAGTGGCAATAGCCGAACAGCCCAAGGGCGGTCTGAGCAATCAGGCCGCCCTTTGTCATGACATCCATCACAAAGGCTGCCCCATGATTCTGAACGTCTATATCCCGAAGCCCGGATCCTACGCCGCCAGCCTCGTCCTTGCGGGGAGCGCCATCGTCGGAGAAGCGGAGCAGGATGGCCGGATCCTCTGTTACTACGAGGGAAACGCCATCGGCTCGAAAGACCTTGAGAGCTTCTATGAGCGTTTGCGGCGGGCAGCCGGTCGCTTGGTGACGAAGTACCCGACAACCGCCATGGCTGCCTTCCCGGCCGAAGAACTCGAATGCGTTGCAACATACGATGCCGAGCGGGAGTATCTGCCCTTGATCAAGGATTACCGGACGCTCGAGCGCTGGGCCCACGAACCTGCGCTGATCATACAGGGACCTGACCTGCCTGAGGGCGCGCATCTGACCAGCGCGATAGGTACCCGGTTCGAGAGGGCCTTCCCGCGCCTACTGAAACGAGAGGGTTCTGTCCACACGTACGCCCTGCGCTGCGGGCAGATCGTCGTGATCAATATTGTTTCAGGGATGTCGGAAGTCATTCAGCCGACCGAAAGGCTCGCCGATAGCATCCGTCAGGAGGTAAGGTCGGGCCAATAGGTAGTTGTTTGGTAGCGGAACGTTGTTGGGATCAGGTGCGTTGCGCGATTGAGGAGTATGCTTGGCGCTTTGACGGTCTGCGACGCCGAGCTCCTCACCGCAGGAGGACCTGATGCTGTCCATCC
>NZ_JBVVAK010000071.1:0-43288 GCF_055792825.1 Microvirga sp. GN3 | reverse complement strand
CAGCGAATGGCTTGAGTTCGTTGAGGACAATCTGGCGAAGCGGGGCTGTTTGCCAGTAGTCTTCGGTCAGCAAATCATGGGTCTTCGCCAATGCGGCGATGCGGCGCGAGAACGACCGATAAAATTCGTCAAAGCTGCCGGTGGAGCGGCCCGTGGCTCCAACGAGCGCCTGAACCGTCGCCAGGGTGTTCTTCACCCGATGATGAAGCTCGCGAACCAGCAAAGCTTGCCGCTGCTCGACCTGACGATTGGCTGCCAGCCTTTCATTCTGCTCGGCGATGATGCGACGCAGTTCGAATTGTGACATCACCTGCTGCGCCGGCTCTGTTGCATTAACCCGTCAAGCCGCAGGATATAGTAGGTGTTCAGACCGGCAGACGCACTACTGATTGTGCCTCACGAGGTTAATGCAACAGAGCCTGCCGTGAGGCTCTTGCACAGTTTTGCCAAGGATCATCCAAGATCGATCGACCAACGTACCGAAATCGGCAGTTCACCTTCAGGGAACGTGCAAGGACTAGGTCCTATCTACTCTTCGGATCATCCGCTGGACTGCTCTGGTCCGGGTTTGATCCGCGGGAGAACGCGCTCCACATCCTGATCCGCCGTCGATTGCAGCCTTGCATCGGGTGCTCGTGCAGCGTCGTGCTCACGCAGCACTTCGGCGACAGCTTCAGGGTCAATCTCCTGGGCTTGGATGAGCAAACGATCAGCCTCCTCGTTATGACCGATTGCTTGTTCATGCAGGCCCTGTTCCGCTAGTCTGCGAGCCTGCGCCGCTGAGCCCAGGTCCAGACTAGCCTGACCTTGCTTGCGATCCGCCACATTGCCCTCCTCTCATGAGGCATTGTACCCGTGATCAAACAGTAACACCGAGCGGCCATGGCGCAAACTCAGCGGAGCCAAAGTCATACAGCTCGCTTTTCGTGCGCTCTCCGGAGGCAACCCGTAGGATCATGTCAAAGATGCGCTTTCCAGCCTCCTGCACGGTCTCCTCACCATCAACGATTGTGCCGCAGTTGACGTCCATGTCGTCTTCCATGCGCCGGTACAGAGGCGTGTTGGTCGCGATCTTGATCGATGGCGACGGCTTGCACCCGAAGACGCTGCCGCGTCCCGTGGTGAAACAGACCACGTTGGCGCCACCGGCCACCTGACCCGTGGCTGAGACGGGATCGAAGCCCGGGGTGTCCATAAACACAAAGCCGCGCGCTGTCACAGGCTCGGCATACTTGATCACGTCAACGAGGTTGGTGCTGCCGGCCTTGGCCATGGCGCCGAGCGACTTTTCCAGGATTGTAGTCAGCCCACCAGCTTTATTGCCAGGTGACGGGTTGGCATTGATCTCCGCTCCGTGCTTGTGCGTGTACTCCTCCCACCAGCGCATCAGATCGACTAGTTTCTCGCCGACCTCGCGGCTTACCGCCCGACGGGTGAAGATGTGCTCGGCACCATACGTCTCGGTTGTTTCGGACAGGATCACCGTGCCTCCGTGGCGCACGACAAGGTCACTCGCGATCCCAAGGGCCGGATTGGCCGAGACGCCGGAATAGCCATCCGAGCCACCACATTGCAGCGCCACCTTCAGCTCACTCGCAGGCACCATCTGGCGCTGCACCCTGTTCGACACGGCCAAGACCTCTCTCACGAAGGCTATGCCAGCCTCAACTGTCTTGCGGGTGCCACCCATACTCTGGATATCCATGTTGCGGATCCGGTCGGTGAGCTTATGCTCCTTTAACATCCCGCTGATCTGGTTCACCTCACAGCCGAGGCCGAGCACCACGATATGGGCAAAGTTCGGATGGCGGGCATAACCGGCGAGTGTGCGGCGCAGGAGCTGAAGGGGCTCGCCTTCCGGCATGCCGCAGCCGGTCTTGTGCGTCAATGCAACCACGCCATCAACATTCGGGTATTCAGCGAGAGGATCAAAGCCGGTGAAAGGGTGGCGCTTGAAGACATCTGCCACTAGGCTGGCTGCATGGGCGCTGCAGTTTACCGAGGTAAGAATGCCGATATAGTTGCGGGTCGCCACACGCCCATCCGGGCGGCGGATGCCCTCGAAGGTGGCCGGGGTGTCGACATACTCTGTCGGCCTGGCATCTTGGCCATAGGCATAGTCCTTCGTGAACTCACCCATGCCGAGATTATGAACATGCACGTGCTGGCCCGGGGCGATTGGGGCTGTGGCGAAGCCAATGATCTGGTTGTAACGCCGTACCGCCTCGCCTGCAGCGATCGGACGCACAGCGACTTTGTGTCCAGCCGGGATCCGGTCATAGGCTGCGATACCGTCTGCAACTTGCGCACCCGGTAACAGCGTCGCGCGCGCTATTACCACGTGATCGTGGGGGTGAAGGCAAATCACCGGATGGGACGTGGCAGGATGCATAGTCATAGAAGATACTTCCTCACCGCTCACGAAGAGCATCTCTGGTGCACAATGATGGCGATCAACCATTTCTTACATTAGGCAATCCGGCTTAAGAAGCTGTCAGGACGACTTTAACGCTCTGCGACCGGTCTAGAGCTGCGCGGAAACCTTTTGTAGCTTCGGAAAGCGGGCACTCGGAGGTGACAATCGAAAGGACATCGATTTTGCTGTCGTCAATGAGCCGGGCAGCTTGCTCAAATTCCTCGCCAAAGCGGAAGGAGCCCTTGAGGTCTATTTCCTTAGCCATCACAGCGTTGGCAGGGACCGGGATCTGGCCGCCAGGCAAATTGCCCACTTGGACAACAGCACCACCGCGACGCACGTTGGATATCGCGGAAGATAAACCGGAGGCCGTTCCAGAGACCTCAAAGGCCAAGTCGAAGGACTTGGCTTTCGCAAGCTCTTTCAGAGCATCCTCGCCCCCAGAGATATCAACGGTATGATCAGCGCCTAGACGCTGCGCAAAGGCAAGCGGAGCGGCGGCTACATCGACCATCGCGACCTCCGATACTCCGGCCAATCGAACCGCCAGAAAGGTCAGAAGACCGATAGGACCCGCGCCAAACACAATTGCTTTTCGCCCTTCCACCTGGCCAGCCCGACCGATGGCGTGAAGACAAACAGCAAGGGGCTCTGCCAGCGCTGCAGCGGCCATTGGTGTAGTGTCCGAAACTCTGACACACTGGGCCGGGAGGGCATCAAAATATGTGGCAAAGCCCCCCTGCATGTGCGGCGTCTTTGATGCCGATCCCATGAAATAGATGTTCTCGCATAGGTTCGGACGGCCTTCCTGGCATCTCGCGCAGTGACCGCACCACCGTGATGGGTTGACTGCGACGCGGTCGCCGATCTTGAGGTTCCCACCGTCTGCGGCAATGTCCACGATCTCGCCCGCGATCTCGTGACCAAGGATTAAGGGGGATTTCAGGACGAAATCGCCGGTTCGACCATGTCGATAATAATGCATGTCTGACCCACAGATCCCGCCTGCGCCGAAGCGCACCCGAACCATGCCGGGAGCTAAAGGACCAATCGGGGCTTCCACCAGGCGAAGATCTTCGGCTCCGAAGAGCGTTGCGGAAAGGACAGTCTCAGTCACTTTGCCACTCCCATCGTTCGCGGCAACCAGAGGGTCAGCTCGGGAATGTAGGTAATCGCCACCAGTGCGAGCAACAATGGAACCAGCCACGGCAGGATCGCCATTGTGGTGCGCTCCACTGACAGCCTAGCCACCCGTGCGAGGACGAACAGGACCATCCCGAGCGGCGGGTGAAGGAGCCCGATCATCAGGTTCAGCGTAATGATCAGGCCGAAGTGGATCGGGTCGATACCGAGTTTAAGAACGATCGGGAGAAGGATTGGCACAAGGATCGTAATGGCTGCGATCGTATCGATGAAGCAGCCAACGAACAGGATCAGCAAGTTCGCCAAGAACAGGAAAACCCATTTATTCTGCGTGATGCTAAGGATCGCATCCGATAGAATTTGAGCGGCTTGGCTTACCGTGAGGAGCCACGCGAAGACTGAAGCCGCTGTGACGATGAACAGCACGGAGGCCGTGGTTTCGATTGTATCGAAGGTCGCTTTGGCCAAGGTCTTCAGTGTCATGGAGCGGTAGCGGACGAGCCCGAGAAACAAGGACCAGATCACTGCCGCGACTGCCGCCTCAGTCGGTGTAAAGAGCCCGAGCGTCATGCCGCCGATAAGGATAACGGGCGCCATCAGGGCCATAACGGCGGAGAAGTCGAAGTACCAGTCGAGCGCGAGCAGAACCGCAAGGGCAATGCCAATGGCCACATTGGTTGATAGGCCAAACTGAACCATCGCCCAGATCGCAACCGGGAACATCAGGACGACGATGACCTCAATCGTGGCGTTCGCGAGTTGGCGCCAGGAGAATGGACTGTCGCTACCCCAACCATTCCTATGAGCAAAGTAAGCCACCGTCGCCATCATCATGAGGGTCATGACGACTCCGGGGATCAATCCACCAAGAAAAAGCGCTCCGATGGAGACATTGGCCATCATGCCGTAGATCACGAACGGTAAAGACGGCGGTATGATTGGCCCAAGCGTTGCCGACGCTGCAGTCACACCCACTGCGAACTCGGTCGAATAGCCATGGTCCTTCATGGCCTTAATTTCAATCGTGCCGAGGCCGGCAGCATCAGCGATTGCTGTTCCGGACATTCCGGAGAAAATCACAGAGCCAATGATGTTAACCTGTCCAAGCCCCCCCTTCATCCAGCCGACCAGTGCAACCGCGAAGCTGTAGATCCGGCCGGTGACGCCAGCGATATTCATCAGGTTTCCAGCAAGGATGAAGAACGGCACGGCAAGCAATGGAAAGCTTTCCACGCCAGCGATCATGCGTTGAGCTATGACGACGTCAGGCGCGGTGCCTGTCACAAGGATGTAAATTACGGACGATACAGCCATGGCCAAGGCGACTGGCAGGCCTAAGAGCATCAAGGCGAGAAACGATCCGATAAGGATGAGCATGGGGGGGCCCGGTCAAATCTTGGGGCGTCGGGTTACTGTTAGATCGGGGCTGCGTCGAAAGCCTCCGGCCTCTCGAGAATTGAGTAGCCACGACGCCAATTGTCGATGGACACCTGAACTGATCGGATAAACATCAGGATGAACCCGACGAAGACGCAAGCATAAACCCAGTTCTTCGGCAGCATGATAGTGGTCATAGTCTCGCCTTCGACGATCGCCATGAAGTTCCACACCAGATAGGCCGCGTAGGCGAAAAAAACCGTGCGGATGGCGTCGATCAGGGTTGCCAACGCCCTCGCGAGCCTTGCCGGCAGATAACGGAAGAGCAGATCAACGTGGATATGACGCCCCATGCGTACGCACATCGCAGCTCCAAGGAACACCACGGCTACTAGGCAATAGGTCGCAATCTCCTCAGTCCATGCGAAGGAGTCATTGAGCACGTATCGCGTAAAGAACTGTAGAAAGACCGCGAAGGCCATGAGCCAAAAAATCGCCAATGTTACCCAATCCTCAATCCCATACTGCTTTAGATCGACCTCAGGAGTCGGCTCCTCAAAAGCGTGCGCCAGTTCCTCAGCCGTAATCTCAGTATGAACCTCGGTTTTCATCCCGTTTACTCCTGATCTCATTCATTATTGAGGGAACTGGCGTCACAGTTCGACGATCTGCCAGAGATTGTAGTCCCTGGCAGATCTAACACCACTTTTACAATGCAGGCTCACTCTTGATGGCTTGGATTTTGTCGTAGTCCGACTTCCGATACCCGAAAGACTCGAACGTTACGTTCTTCAAGACAGTTTGCTTGAAATCTTCCTTATCGACTTCGGAAACCGTTAACCCCTTCTCTTTGAACAAGCCGACGAGTTCTTTCTCTTTTGTCTGAATTTCGGCGGTTGCTCGGGCTGCAGCTTCTTGGGCGACGTCCGAGAAGATCTTCTTGTCTTCATCGGAGAGCTTCTTCCACAAATTAGCGGCCACGACAGTATTAAGATGGTCGACAATGTGTCCCGTCAGAGCGATGTGTTTCTGTACCTCGTAAAATTTCTTCGCTTCGATCGTAGTCAGAGGGTTCTCCTGAGCTTCGACAGTTCCGTTCTGAAGCGCGAGGTACACTTCTGCGAAGGCGATAGGAGCGGTGTTCGCGCCGCATGCGCGCGGCATCGCAAGGTAGGCTGGAACATCGGGAACGCGGATCTTTAAGCCCTTCATGTCGGCGCAGTTCTTGATGGACTTATTTGAGGATGTGTGACGTGCGCCATAATAGGTTACCGCGAGGATCTGGTGCCCGGTCTTGTCCGTGTAGCCCTTGGCGAGTTCCTTGAACACGTCGCTCTTGGTGTAGGCCAGGAGGTGGCTTGCGTCCCGGAAAACGTATGGGTAGTACGTAACGCCAATAGGCGGATAGCTGCGCGCCGCAAAGCTGGAACCTGAAATGATCATATCAACCGAGCCGAGGGACAGACCTTGGTTGATGTCGGTTTCTTTGCCGAGTTGCGAGGAAGGATAAACGTCGACTGTGTAACGCCCATTGGTGCGTTTAGCGATCTCGCCCGCGGCCCAAACGGATTGCGTATGGAATGGCTCGTTAGGCTCGTACACGTGAGCCCATTTCAGCTTCGTTTGGGCCTGGGCAGCGCCTCCTGTAATCGCGAAGCCAAGTACAGCTGCTGCAACCGCCGACCATTTCATTGTCGCCATATTTTCCTCCTGCTGGTTTTCGTTTGCAGCTCGCGCGGGCTTTCCGCTCGACTGCGAAGTACGGGCGTGACCTTACCCGATCGGTGTGACGGCGCTGCAGTTTCGCCGAAACCTCGTGAAAAGCGCTCCTGAGAAAGCCTCAAGTGCTGTCTCATCGCCTTCCGCGCTGCTTCAGGATCGCCGGCTGCAATGGCGTCGCGGACGACCCTGTGCTCAGCGAGCGCTTGGCTCCACGTGCTCGCATCCTCGAAATAACTTGCGAGGCGCCGGAAGTAGGGATTCATCCGTTGATCAAAGAGCTGCCCAATGAAACGGGCTAGCATCCCATTCGACAGCGACGCTGCGATTGCTACGTGGAATTCGCGATCAAGCGCGATCCACTTATCATTGCCACCAGATTTCTCCATCTGGGCAAGAATTCGATCAAGGGTACGGAGCTGCTCAGGATCTGCGAGGATGGCCGCTTCCGCTGCCACGGAGGGCTCCAAGATCTCACGGGCATGCAGAATTTCGAATGGGCCTTCGATCGAAGTTTCGCCAGAAGGTATTGTCGACCTCAAGGCTGACGTTCCCAGAACGTAGATGCCGGAACCGACATTGATGCGAATAAGACCTTCGACTTCAAGGGCAATGAGCGCTTCTCGCACACTAGTGCGAGAGACCTGGAGGCGATCGGCAAGTTCGCGCTCAGAAGGCAACCGTCCGCCAATTGGGTACTCACCGCTATCGATCAGATCGCGTAAGTGCTTGGCAATTTGTCGGTAAAGCCGCCGTGACTCATCGACCTTGAGTGACAAGGTCTCCCTCCTGCGATCGTTTCCCGCCCCAAGCCGGTTATTTACGGCCGTCTTTTCTAGATTGGTCCGGCCAATTTTTTTAAAAAAGATAGCAATATCTGTAGTGTGTCAAGTGAGATTAGTTCAACGTGGGAGATTGATAGTGCGCCTGATCTATCGACATTAGGCGACTAGGATCGTCATAATTTGTCCTCTCTGGAGTTACCGGCAATGGAGATCGAGCTAGAGGAACTCGGTGGAGCCAACAACCTTCAGAACACGAAGGAAGCTGCCCGATCCAGCTTAGACTTTCGGTGATTGAGCAGCCTAGATCCTGCATGCCTTACACAGTCAAGCATGTAAGTTTCCATGCCGGGTATTTGGCCGTTGTGCGAGCAGGGATTAAATCTGGTCGGCTTACGACGTTTATCTGATCCATAAAACAGCTTGTCAGTGACAAACTATATAGAAACTCTGCCCTGCTTTCTGGACTTTGAGGAATAGGTTGCGAGCATCACCGTTTTAATCCGACTATGGTGTCTGAGGTATGTAACTGTTAACACTCCCGCACCATGCAAGCGCCCGACAAGAATGATAAATATACGTTCCTTTCTCGTCTTGAGCATCGGCCCCGCGGAAGTACTTTGGAGCAGGTGGAGCAGTCGGTGCGAACTGCAATTATTTCTTTAGAATTCGCCCCAGGCGAATTTATTGACAAAAGAGCCGTCTGCGCCAGACTTGGCGTTTCGATGTTTCCCGTTTCGGAGGCGCTCGCGCGCTTAGCCATAGAAGGCCTCGTTGAGGTTCTGCCACAACGCGGCACCCGCGTAACTCGAATAAGTCTGCCTGTGATCAAGGAGTTCATGCTAATCCGCCAAGCTTTGGAGGAACTGGTGGCTGCGACTGCCGCTCACCGTCTATCACCTTCTGCCTTGGACGTACTTCGGGGTAATCTGAAGGCTCAGGAGCAGGCTGTTGCGCGGAAGGACCCATTGGAGTTTCATAGCCTTGACTTGGTCTTTCATAACACTCTGGTAGAGGCCCTGGAGCTTCCGCGGATTGCAGCGATCATCGAGGTATCACGTGCAAACATTGATCGAGCTCGTCGCCTTCTCTCTTCGCCGCGTCGGCACATGGCTACCCTTATTGAACATCGCGAGGTGCTCCATGCCCTTGAGGCTCGTGACGCTGAGGCAGCACGACGCGCCATGAAAATCCATTTGGAAGCGGTAATGGAGGAGTTGGAACGTGTGTCAGGTCAGAACCCTGAGATCTTCACGCCGGAATAAGGAAACAGCACGTTTGCTGCGGCTCTTTTCGCTTTCCTGACATCCGACGATGCCTCGCATGTGACGGGTCAGACACTTTATGCTTGCGGCGGAGTTAGTCTCTTCGCCGATTTCAAAATTAACTAGGCATCATAGACGAGCGGAATTTCGAACGGGGGAAATCAAAAGAGATTGATGTGGCAGACCTTATCACTGCTCCACTGGACCAGCTTGAAATCCAAACGTTTGCCGGACTCCGGAACGCCGGCGCCGACGAAGCTTCAGCCGGTGCAGCCACTCGTGCCATGCTGCACGCGTCGCGCCTTGGAATCGACAGTCATGGGGTCCGGCTTGCACTACATTAGTCGGCCCTGAATAACCCACAACTTCTTGGGGCAGAAGGATTCTTCGCCCTCGCGAAGCATCGTAAAATGCTGGTTCCTGGGTGCTGACCCGCACAAAGCTGGTGTATTTCATGGGACCCAAACCGACGCTGCCGAGCTCCGGCGATCTCTACCGCAGCCGGCTCGATCAGATCCTCGATTCCCGGCACGAGCTCTTTCGCCTGGCCGGTCTGATCGACTGGAGCAGGTTCGATCACGAGTTTGGCCGCTTCTATCGCCCGCTCGGACGGCCTGCCAAACCGACCCGGCTGATGGTTGGGCTGTCGTATCTTCAGCACACCTTCAACCTGTCCGATGAGGCGGTGGTGCAGCGTTGGATCGAGAACCCGTACTGGCAATGGTTCTGCGGCTGCGAGTACTTCCAGCATCATTTGCCCTGCGATCCCAGCTCGCTCACCCGCTGGCGCAAACGGCTCGGACCCGACGGACTGGAGAAACTGCTGGCTGAAACGATCCAGGCCGGGTTGGAAAGCGGCGCGGTGCGGCCCTCCAGTTTGGAGCGGATCAGCGTCGACACCACCGTGCAGCCCAAGGCCATCACTCATCCGACCGACGCGAAGCTCTATCTCAAGGCGTTGCAGGCTCTGGTACGGCAGGCCAAACGGCATGGTCGACACCGTCAACTTAACTGAGTAAAGGCCGTGTTCTGGCGCTTTCCGCTATTCCCCGGCGGGTCTAAGCGATTGAAAATGCGTGGCCCGCTCCGGACCTAAACACCGGAAAGAGCAAGGAAACGCGTTAAGTTGACGGTGCCGCCCGACTCAAGGAGACCATCGAAGAGATGGAGCGGCATGCTCGCAGCCGGGGTTGGCGGCTCAAGGAGCATTGAGGCTCCCACGAGGCTGTCCGGGCGGGACTACCAGCGGCCTCGGCGCTCAACCTCCCTCTTCACGTCGTCCAGGCGTCGGCTCAGGCCCTCAATTGCTTGCGTGACGTCTCGAACATCGTCATGGGTAACCGAAGGTGGTTGGCCGGTAGTGGTCATGGGCGATGAACTGACCTCACGTTTCACTTCGGGACAGTCTGGCCATCCGTCACGCTGATAGCGAAGGCTGAGAGTGTCTCCCAGCTTGAAGTAGGTGCATCCCCCATCCGGATCTCGCCAGATCGATGGAGCCTCCTGCGAGGTTGCCGGCGCGATGCCGAGAAGGCTGACCATAACGATAGCGGCTCGCATTGTCACAGCATGAACCGAAGTCAAGGACTTGTCTAACGGTCCAATAGACCTCCTGCTCTCGTGGAATGTTTGTTCCAGCATCAGGTCGCGACGCACGTTCGGCAGCTTGTGACGGGAAGCTGTGTTGTTCCGATTGAGACGCGTTCGTGGGGAGTAGACAGGGCCAGTAACTAAGCTGTTATTTCCGTCCCGCTGCCTGTTGCCATTGTATGGCCACGCTGGGCCTTCAGTCTTCACACATTGTTAAGCAATTCGATCAAACGTCTGGAATGTTTTGAGATGCTTGAAGATCTGAAGTCTGTTGCCGTGCCGCTAGGCGCAGCCGCCGGGCTGACTACGCTGGGTGTGTTAATTGCCGTCGCTATTGGGCTGACCTATTAAACAGCCGAGGCTGGTACGTCTGATACCTAGCGCCAGCCGTGCGGCGGTCTCCAGGTTTACCCTCTAGTTAGAGCCCAAGGTGTTATCTCACCGCGCGTGTGTATACGATATCCTGCGTGTGCGCCCGTGAGCTGTTCCCGCGCCCAGCCACGTCCCGCGCCCAGACATGCGCGAGGGGCGAGGAATGGGGAAAACGGGGTTGGCACATTAACGACAAATACTGCCCTGTGCTCGTCAAGGGAAAACCTCGTGTCGAGGGACATCAGCGCCTTGGGCTGTGCAAAAACCGACCTCATCGGCCGTCAGCGCCGCTCTACTCAGGTAACGTGACATCCCCTTTCATGAGCGGGGGTTGCGCAATAACAACGGAGTAGAGAACTCGCATCAGGTGGTCCGACGACAAGAACAGAAGATACAAAGCGTCAAATCATCTGGATCTGCTCAGCAACTCCTCAACATCCATTCCGCGGTTTACAACACCTTCAGCCTCCTGCGCTATCTCAACTCCTGCCTTGTTCTGCTTCACTTCCAGGCGGCTGCGACCGAATGGCCTCGGGCCGCAATCGCTGAGTGATCGTATTCTTCGCAGAGACCTTTTGCGGTTTCGTTAGGAACGTACTTTGCCTAATCTTGGGCTTGAACACTCCGCCCCAAGCTCCATAATGGGCGCAACACGTTGCAAATCTCCGCCCGCCTGTTGCTACGAATCTGCTCATGAGCATGGATGGGCGATATGGTGAAGCTGAGCTTCTAGCGGCCGACAATCCGGGTCAAGCACTCGCCTATGCATTGCTGCGAGATGCATCGGCAGGAGGCTGCGGTGGCGACCAACATACCCGGAATGCTGGTGCCTGTCATGGCGGCTATGATCCTTTGCACCAACAGTCTGCTGGGGATGTCCAGACGCTCGGTAGTTGGAGCATGAGCACGCCACCGAGCAAGTGCGGGGGTAGTGGCTTACGCATCGGACGGTGTTTGTTCAAGCTGAGCCGTTGGATTGACGGCCTTAAACGTCACAAACCGGAAAGGACATCAGCCGTGCTCATCAATATCAATGGGTCGGAAGTGCGGTTGCCGGACGATGCGCGGGTCTCGCTTCTCGATCTGCTCCGTGAGCATATACATTTGGCCGGCACGAAGAAGGGCTGCAACCAGGGCGCATGCGGCGCTTGCACGGTACTGGTCGACGGTGAACGCATCCTATCGTGCCTGGCCCTCGCAGTGCAGTACGAGGGACGCTCAATCACGACGATCGAGGGACTTGGGCATGACAGCCACTTGCACCCTCTCCAGCAAGCGTTCATCGAGCATGATGGCTTTCAATGCGGCTACTGCACCCCGGGTCAAATCTGCTCAGCAGTCGGCATGATCGAAGAGATCAGACGTGGAGTGCCGAGCCATGTGACGGCCGACATCGAGGCCGAGAGGATCGCACTCACCCATGACGAGTTGCGCGAGCGGATGAGCGGCAACCTGTGCCGTTGCGGCGCCTACAACGGCATTGTGGCGGCAATCAGCGCGACCTATCCGGAGGCAACTGAATGACTCCCTTTAGCTATACTCGTGCCACTGACGCCGCCGAGGCAATTCATATGGGAAGCACGGCCGGGGCCAAGTATCTCGGCGGCGGCACCAATCTCGTCGATCTCATGCGCGAGACGATCGAACGGCCACAGGCGCTGGTTGACGTCACCGGCCTATCAAATACTATCGAGGAGCGCGAGGATGGCAGCATCCTGATTGGCGCAGCGGCGAAGAACACCGCGGTCGCCGAGCACCGCGCGGTGAGGACACGCTATCCGGTGCTCGCCCGCGCGGTTCTCGCCGGAGCCTCGGCGCAGATCCGCAACATGGCAACAGTGGGCGGCAATCTCCTTCAGCGCACACGCTGCACCTACTTCTATGATGACGACGGATCGCGCTGCAATAAGCGAGCGCCAGGTCAGGGCTGTGATGCGACGGAGGGTTTCAACCGCTATCACGCGATCCTGGGAACCTCGCCATCCTGCGTCGCCACGCACCCATCGGACATGTGCGTCGCGTTCGCAGCCCTCGGTGCGGTCGTCCACCTCAGGAGCACGAGCGGTGAACGCCAGCTGCCGTTCATTGATCTGCACCGCCTGCCCGGCGACCATCCTGAGATTGAGACGGTGTTGCAGCCCGGCGAGCTGATCACGGCGGTCGAGCTGCCCGCGCTGCCGTTTGCTGAACGCTCCACCTATCGCAAGGTGCGTGACCGGGCGAGCTACGCCTTCGCGCTGGTCTCGGTCGCCGCGGCCATCGAGATTAATGGCGATACGGTGAAGGATGTGCGGATCGCACTGGGCGGAGTCGCGCCCAAGCCCTGGCGTGCCTGGAAGGCGGAAGATGCGCTCAAGCAACAGCCGGCGACCGAGGCAAGCTTTCGTAAGGCGGCCGAGGTGGAACTCGCGGACGCCAAGCCGCTTGAGTACAACGGGTTCAAAGTTGAACTGGCCAGGCGCACGATCGCGGCAGTGCTGACCGAACTGGTGGAGATGAGCGGATGAGCGTCATCAAAGATGCCGCGACGGCAGTGATGAAGAAGGCCATCGAGCTCGCGCCGGACAATTGGATGCCGGGTGGCAAGCCCGATCCCCTGATTCATCACAAGCACGGACTGATCGGCGCGCCGGTATCGCGGCTTGACGGACAGCTCAAGGTCAAGGGCGCGGCCCGCTTCGCGGCCGAGTTTCCGATGGACGGCCTGGTTTATGCCGCGCTCGCCTACAGCACGATCGCGAAGGGCCGCATCACGATGCTTGACACGAGCCAAGCGGACGCCGCGCCTGGCGTCGTGCTGGTGATGACGTACAAGAATGCGCCCAGGATGAAGCCGACGCCTGTGTTCAACGAGCAGCCCAAGGCTGCCGGCCCCAGCGACCTACCAATCATGCAGGATGACCGAATCCACTGGAACGGCCAGCCGATCGCAGTCGTGCTCGCCGAGACGCAGGAGCAGGCGGACTACGCCAAGTCACTGATCCGAGCCACCTATGAGACCGAGCCAGCCGTGACTGTGTTCGAGGAGGCCAAGCACCACGCGCGCCTGCCGGAGTCCATTCTGGGTGAGCCGACCAAGCTGGAGATCGGTGACGCCGAGGCCGCGCTCGCCGCCGCGCCCTACAAGGTCGATCTCATCTATCGCACCCCGCGTTACAATCACAATGCGATCGAGCTGCACGCGGCGACACTGGCTTGGAACGGTGACGAGCTGACCATCCATGACGCCTCGCAAAGCGTCGTCCAAGCCGCTTGGACGCTTGCCCAGGTCTTTGGACTTGAGGAGGAGCAGGTGCACGTCTCATCGCCCTATGTTGGTGGGGGGTTCGGTAGCAAGACGCTGTGGTTCCACCAAGTTCTGGGTGCTGCGGCGGCGAAGCTTGCAGAGCGTCCGGTCAGGATCGTTCTTTCACGCGAAGGCGTCTACAGGGCGGTCGGCGGTCGCACCACCACCGAGCAGCGGGTTGCGATCGGAGCCCAGGCGGACGGGCGTTTCGACGCACTGATCCATACCGGCACCGCGGCGATGACACCGCATAACGACTGTCCCGAACAGTTCACTTTTCCTGCGCGGCACCTGTACGCGGCCGGCAGCTTCAAGATTGTGCAGCAGGTGGCGGACATGAACATGATCGCCAACACCTTTATGCGCGCACCAGGCGAATCGATCGGGACTTTCGCATTGGAGGCGGCCATCGATGAGCTGGCCGAGCAGATCGGCATCGATCCGATTGACCTCAGGATTCGGAATGAGCCACAGAAGGATCCCACCTCCGGCCTACCATTTTCCTCACGCCACATCGTGGAAGCCTATCGTGCGGGGGCCGAGCGCTTCGGCTGGGAGAGGCGAATCTCCACACCCGCGACTCAGCGCGAGGGCGAATGGCTGATCGGCATGGGTTGTGCGACCGCAACCTACCCCTACTATCGCATGCCCGGCGGGGCTGCGCGGATCACCCTGTCGAAGGGTGGGCGCATCGTTGTCGAGGTTCCCGCCCATGAGATGGGCATGGGCACCGCGACCGTGCAGACGCAGGTCGCGGCCGAGCGGCTTGGCTTGCCGCTCGAGCAGGTGACCGTGACCTATGGCGACTCGTCGTTTCCCGGCACGATCCTCGCCGGTGGCTCGTCGCAGACCGCCTCAGTTGGAGCCGCCGTGATTGCGGCCCATCGCGCGCTTGTCACCAAACTCTTGAAGCTTGCCGGGAACGACTCGCCGCTCGCCGGCCTCAAGGCGGACGAGGTCGGTGGGCGCAACGGCGGCCTGTGCAAGCTTGACGAGCCGGAGCGCTACGAGAGCTACGCGTCTATCCTGGCGCGTGCTCAGCGTGACGGGGTGACCGTTGAGGGCCGTGCGCCGCAGCCGCTTGAGATGCTGCACTGGTCGATGCATTCCTTCGGTGCGATGTTCTGCGAAGTGCGCGTGAATGCGATCACGGGCGAGCCGCGGGTCAATCGCTTCCTCGGCTCTTTCGACTGTGGATGCATTCTCAATCCTAAGACGGCCGCCAGCCAGTTCCGCGGCGGCATCATCATGGGGCTAGGGCTTGCACTGATGGAGGAAACACAGTTCGATGATCGCAACGGTCGCATCATGAATCCCAGCCTCGCCGAGTACCACGTGCCCGTCCACATGGACGTACCGGAGATCGACGTGATCTGGACCGACATCGCCGATCCCCACACGCCCATGGGCGCGCGCGGCATCGGTGAGATTGGTATCACCGGGACTGGCGCAGCGGTGGCAAACGCAATCTACAATGCTACCGGCAAACGCGTGCGCGAGCTGCCAATTACGCTGGACAAGCTGATGTGAGGATCGTTCCACCATCGAGCATCCGAAGACGACTGTATCAGTTATAGACGGCGCCAGGGCACTGTCACGGGAATCTGCAAGGAGCCGAAGAGAAGCTGACTACGCTCCCCCTCAGGCTGCTGCCGGAGCGTGCCGCCTTGTTGCATGGATGAGCGGGTTGGTAACCGCGGCTGGGTAGCGTAGGGGGCCTATTCGGCTCCTGACCAAAGATTTCGACTGTGCCCTTCAAAGCCAATGCCGCTCGCCGTCACCGCATTCCGAAGCAGCGGTACCGGGTGATGAACTGGGCGGAGTACGATGCGGCCTTGCGCCAGCGGGGCAGTCTCACGGTCTGGTTCACCGAGCAAGCCATTGCCGCCTGGCGGGCCGAGCCCCGCAGGACACGCGGTGGTCAACCGCATTACTCGACCCTGGCGATCAGGACAGCCCTGACCCTGCGGGCGGTGTTCCGGCTGGCGCTGCGGCAGACCGAGGGGCTGATCGGCTCAATCGTGACGCTGCTTGGCCTTGATCTGGCGGTGCCGGATCATTCAACCCTAAGCCGCCGCGCCGAGACTCTGGAGATCCCGAAGCCATGTCCAAGCTCCGGAGGACCGCTTCAGCTGCTGGTGGACAGCACGGGCCTGCGGCTATGTGGACCTGGCGAGTGGTTGGCCGAGAAGCACGGTGCCCGGAGACGCCGCGCCTGGCGCAAGCTGCACATTGGAGTTGATGCCGAGACCGGACAGATCCTCGCCTCAGAGCTGACCACGAGCGATGTCGATGACGGCGCGCAGGTCGAGCCCTTGCTCGACCAGATCGCAGCTCCACTCGGCTCGTTCACTGGTGATGGTGCCTACGACCAAATCGGCGTCTACGACACTGTCGCCCAGCGCCATCCTGAGGCTGACATGATCGTTCCACCCCGGTCAACCGCAGTGCTGAGCGATGATGTGGAGACCACTCCGACCCAGCGCGACCAGCATCTCCAAAGCATTGCTGAGCATGGACGCATGGGCTGGCAAAAGGTGTCAGGTTACAATCGCCGTGCTTTGGTGGAGACCGCAGTAAGCCGCATCAAACGAGTGATGGGAGACAGCTTACGCTCACGGGCGGAATCCCGGCGTGCCACCGAGGTCGCTATTGCCGTTTATGCCTTGAACCGCATGCTTGAACTTGGACGCCCGAAGTCCGTCCGCATCGCCTGAAATCGGTTTAGCAGTGCGTTCGATGCGTGCACTATCGGATCCGTGCAACAAGGCCCTGACGAGCACTGAGGCACCGTTCCCCCTCAGACGCTATCGGATCTGCGCTGTCGCGACGAAAGCCGCAATGATGGATGCAGGGGTGGCGTGGCTCTTTGGCCTTCTCGCGATGACAGCAGATCACCCCAAGTCCAGGATAGGTCGCCGAGACAGACATCGCAAAGCGAACAAACGCTTGGCGAAAGACCTGAGCCCGAGCCCGCGCGGCGGTGACCATCAATAGGCGATAGCCGGGGCCTTATTCAGAAAGCTGTTGTCCGTCGCTTGTCGCATCATGAAATCAGCAACATCGGCCCGCGCGATGTGGGTGCTCTTGGCGGGAATGCCATCGACGGCAGTCCGGTATTGACCAGTCCACGGACCATTGGTCAGAGGCAGGGGGCGCACGGCGATCCACTCCGGCGCATGATCCTGGATTTCCTCCAATGCCCGCCGATGATCGGCCAGCGTGTGACGGATCAGGCGTTTGGCAAGAAACAGGAGCGCTGCTCCCCGAAGATCCTGTGCCGTCTCGCCAAGAACCCCAAAATTCGACAGGAACACGAGCCGCCGCACCTGTTGCGCTAGCATCCCCTGCACAATGTTGCGAGCACCTGTTGAATAGAGGGTTGCAGGTCCCCTCGACTTATCGCCTATGGTGCAAAACACCACTTCCTGTCCTGCGAGTGCGCGGGTCACCGACTCTGTGTCCAGTACATCGCAGGGTACAATGTGAAGCTGCGCATGTTGAATGTCGACTGCAGCGGGATTCCGGACAGCTGCCGTGACCTGATGGTGTTGTGCGAGAGCGCGCTCAAGAAGGCAGCGACCCACTCCCCGGCTCGCGCCGACGATTAGAACCTTCATCGATCGCTCTCCGTATTGGTTGGTTGAAGCGTGATCGGGTCCGAAGGATTGCCCCGTTCTGGTCTTATTGTCGGTGCCGCAGAACACGCGGCTACACGATGAGCCGACTGCCGCAACGACCGCATTGATCGCGTCGGACGCGCATACTGGGTGCACCTGATATCGCTTATTGGTTTATGCGATCGCCAAACCAAGGTTGATTGCGTGTCGTCAAGCCACTTACGGATTCTCCTAACCGCACCGTGAATAACGCCCGCTGCTGGCCGTTATCGTGCATCTTCGGGCTGAAGCGAGATCCCTGCCGGCACCTTCAGCTCGCCGTCTTCCTGATCCAAGTCGATGAAGCGATTGTCCTTGGGGATGACCAATCCATCCCCGATCTTTGGCAGCTTGGACAGGTCAGTGCAGATGATAGCCGAGCGCTCTCCCAACGAGGTCTCGGTGCCCGTAAGCCGCGCAGTTGCCTGCCCAGGACGTGAAAGGCTTCCTTCAATCCGGATGCTCTGATCAGGAAACGTCCAGGTGAAACGCTGCCCTGTCTGCTCCCACTTGCCCGGCCATTCGCCCGGTTTCGTCCGGGAGGCATCGAAAATGTAGGGGCTCACCTCACCGTTCTCGAACTCCCCTCCCCCGACGCCACCACCTGGATAGAAGGTGATCACGAACTGGGACCGATCAGAGGCGCGGGTGCATTGCCAGAGGGAACCTGCAAGGCTCAGGCCGTCCGCAACAGCCGCGGGGGACACGAGGACAATCCCGATGGCGGCAAGCAGAAGGCTTCGCATGGCGCTGTCTCCAATCAGGCAAGGTGACGGATCAGCACCGTAGTCGGCGAGTCCTTACCAAATTTTCAGGAGGCCTGCTTGGAACGGTCGGAGTGACTGCCGCTGGATTCGAGAAAACACACCAGGACAAAGAGGCTGAAAACCGCCATCAGTTCAGCTCCTGTTTGAAGCCAGGATGGCGAGATCTCCCGTAGCGGACCCACAGCTGCAAGGGAGAGCAGAAAAGCAACGACTGTAGCCCACATCAACATGCGCAACCGTCCCTTTGAACGGGACATAGTCTTAGATGGCCGAAGATGGCCCGCCAATGACAACACCGCGTCAAGATTAAGGAGATCCTCAAACAATACCCCACGCCCGGTATCGGGTCCGGCCGGTGAGCTCCCGCGGCAGCGCGCCTCCCAGCTGCGCCAGCATCAGGTCGACGGCCTTTGGCGTCACCTTGAGCAGTTTGGCGCCCAACGGCACCGTCACCAGCGGGCGCGACAGGAACAGCTCGACCAGCTCGGGCAGCCGCGAGTTGCTGCGGCACTCTCTGGTCACCCGGCTCATCAGCTCGCGGGCGAGGATCAGCCGGTCGAGATCCTTGTGCGCGATGCTCAGCGCCGCCTCGAGCACCTGGCAGAAGCCCTCCAACTTCTCTGTCGCCCCTTCCCTGGCCTGCGGCCGGAACTTCGAGCGCTTGAACCCGGCCGCGAGCGGCAGCAGGTGATGGGTCAGGCCTCGTGCCCGCAGGATCGCGGCGGCCATGGTCAGGCCGAGCCACGGCAGGCGGGTATAGAGGTTGAGATCCAGCCACGCATTCCAGGCGACTGCTGCCGCAGCGACCGCCGGCCAGTGGGATGTCCGTTTGACGAGGTCGAGCCACAGATCTTCGTTTTCGGCCTCGTCCTGATCCGGATCGTAGACCAGATGCGAGCCGCCTTGTTGCATGGATAGGTGAGTTGGTAACCGGAACCGGCTGATATAGGAGACCTGTGTCCTTCCTGTCGGATGTCTCCAGTGCCATTCAAAGCCAATGCCGCTCGCCGTCACCGCATTCCGAGGCAGCGGCACCGGGTGACGAACTGGTCAGAGTACGATGCTACTCTGCTCTGCGCCAGCGTGGAAGCCTCACAGTCTGGTTCTCGGAGGAAGCCATTGCCGCTTGGCGGGCTGAGCCCCGCACGACACGAGGCGGTCAACCGCATCACTCGGCTCTGGCGATCCGAACAGCCCTGACGCTCCGGGCGGTGTTTCGGCTGGCACTCCGGCAGACCGAGGGCCTGATCGGTTCCATTCTGCGGCTCCTCAGCCTGGATTTGGCGGTGCCGGATCACTCGACCCTGAGCCGCCGTGCCGAAACCCTGCAGGTGCCAGGATCAGTGCCCCGCGGCGAACCTGTTCATCTGCTGGTCGACAGCACAGGCCTGCGGCTGTGCGGCCCCGGCGAGTGGCGGATTGAGAAACACGGCACCCGCAGACGCCGGTCCTGGCGCAAGCTGCACATCGGCGTCGATGCTGAGACCGGGCAGATCCTCACCTCAGAGCTGACGGGTAGCGATGTTGATGACGGCTCAACGGTTGAGCCGTTGCTCGACCAGATCACAGCTCCACTTGCCTCTTTCATCGGCGATGGAACCTACGATCAAGCCGGCGTCTACGGCGCCGTAGCCCAGCGTCATCCTGATGCCGACGTGATCGTTCCACCCCGATCAACGGCGGTGTTGAGCGAGGATGTGGAGAGCGCTCCAACCCAGCGCGATCGGCATCTCCAAAGCATCGCGGAGCATGGGCGTGTGGGCTGGCAGAAGCGATCCGGGTACACGCGTCGGGCTCTGGTGGAGGTATCTATAAGCCGCTTCAAACGAGTGCTCGGTGAAGCGCTGCGCTCGCGGACAGACCGACGTCGCACCACCGAGATCGCGATTGCGGTTCATGCCCTTAACCGCATGCTTGAGCTTGGACGCCCAAAGTCTGTCCGCATCACTTGAACTTGGGTTACGGGTGCGTTCAATGCGTCCGCAATCCGATTCATGCAACAAAGCCCCTCTTTCCCCCTGAGGGTGGTCCGCAGGTCTGTTCTGCTCCCCATAAACTTCGCCCGTGACTCCTCGCGCAAAGGATGAATGCTATGAAAGCCCGTATTCTCGGCCTGCTCGCCGCCACGGCGCTCACGATGGTTGGTGTTTCTGTGGCCTCGGCTGCTGACCTTCCGCTCCGCGCGGCTCCACCGGCTCCGGTCATTGCGGCTGCTCCGCTCTTCACCTGGACCGGCTTCTACGGCGGTGTGAACGCCGGCTACGGCTGGCTCAGCGACGACCGTATCGATGATGCAGTCTTCGGGTTCACCAGCGATGACAACAACGGCGGCTTCGTCGGCGGTGGTCAGGTCGGATACAACTATCAGATCGGCTCCTTCGTGCTCGGTCTCGAAGGCGATATCCAGTACGCTGACCTGGCGACCGCTACCGCTTCAACGCTGCCATCCCGGGTTACGAGAAGGACAACAGCGACGACTGGTTCGGCACCGTGCGGGCTCGCGCCGGTGTGACCTTCGACCGCGCCCTGATCTACGGTACCGGCGGTTTCGCCTTTGCGGATGGCAGCAACGGCTGGACCGTGGGCGGCGGCGGCGAGTACGCCTTCACCAACAACCTGTCGGCCAAGATCGAGGGCCTCTATGTCAACCTCGATCGCGACCGCGACATTCTCTTCCCGGCTGCGACCAGCGGCGGCAACAACAGTGAGTTCGGTGTTGTGCGCGCTGGCCTGAACTTCCGCTTCAATACCTTCTAAGACCCGTCTCATTCGAGGCAGAACAGGCCCGGGCTTCCCCGGGCCTTTTTCATTCTCCCAAAGCTTAACGGCTTATCGCCGAAAGATAGGTGTGTCATCACGGCGTCAGCCTGTGAGATCTGACAGGGGCTCGGCCACGGTTGCCAGACTAAGGAGACTATGGCGGTCGGCTGCTGGGGCGTGCCCGGCGGGACCGTCAGACAGGAGCCTACCCATGCGTTTTGTGATTGCCGCCACCCTCGCCCTGGCTGTCGTCCAGGCCCAGCCCGCCGCGGCAGCGGCCGCGTCCCAAACCTGCGCCGCGGCCAGCGAGGCCGACATCGCCAAACTCTTCGACCGCTGGAACGCCTCCCTCGTCACCTTGAAGGCCACGGAAGTAGCGAAGAACTATGCCGACGATGCCATCCTGCTCCCGACCCTGTCGAACAAGCCGCGTCTGACCCAGGCCGAGCGCATCGACTACTTTGAGCACTTCCTGCAGAACCAGCCGCGTGGCACAATTGATAGCCGCGTCATCAAAGTTGGCTGCAACGTGGCGGTGGATGCGGGCACCTACACCTTCACGTTCAAGGACGGCTCGCAGGTTCCGGCCCGCTACACCTATACCTATGAATACAAGAACGGAAAGTGGCTGATCTCCTCGCACCATTCCTCGATGATGCCCGAGCATTAAGGGCACGACCTAGAGTGACCATAGGGCCACAGCTTCAATAGCTCGCCGAGACTTTCGCCGCGGTGGCGCGATGATCACCCCCCACATCATTAGCCCATCACTACTTTGTTCTCATGTGGAGACTTATGGCCGCCCTGCTGAAGGGTGGCCAGGTGGGAGCAAGCAAGTCGGATCAATCCATACTTTCCGTCGGTGTCAGCCGAACAGATGGGCAGGACGTGTTTCATCGGACATCGGTGTGAAGGGGGCATCGTCATGTCTGGGATCGAGCGCGCATCAGAATCCATCGTCCAGGAGCTGGATCAACAGGAGTTGGATCAAACTGACTATGGAACCGGCCGGGCTCAAGCATTCCCCTGAGGACGCGGGCGTGCCACGTCGGCGACACCCTCGGCGTCGGGAGCCAGCCCATAGCTCATCCTGCGCATCTGCTCGATCACACGTGCCATTTCTTCATCCGGGAGGACTGGCGGTTCTCCAAGCGTCAGCGCCTGAACATAGATCCTGGAAAGCGCTTCCACTTCGATGGCGAGCCAGAGAGCGGCCTCCAGGTTCTCAGCGAGAGAAATCTGGCCGTGCTGTCCAAGAAGGCAGGCCTTGCGCTCCCTCAGCGCTTCAAGAGCGTTGTCGGACAAATCCTGAGTGCCGAAGGTGGCATATTTTGCGCAGCGTATTGTGGTTCCACCTGCAACGCCGGTCATATAATGGAAGCTCGGGATCGTCTTGTGATGGCAGGCGAGCGTCGTCGCGTAAATCGAATGGCAATGAAGAACGACATTGATGTCCGTACGCTCGCGCAGAATATCCCGATGGAAGCGCCATTCGGAGGACGGTCGGCGGCCCACGTAAGTGCCGTCGAAGTCCATTTCGACAAGATCCTCAGGTCGCATGATGTCGTAGGGCAGCGAGGACGGCGTGATCAGGAAACCACTTCCGTGACGGACAGAGAGGTTTCCGGCGGTGCCCTGATTGATGCCGGAGGAGTTCATGCGGCGGCAGATGTCGACCATCTCACGTCGCAATGCGAGTGTTTCCTCATTCATGGGGTCTCTCCCTCTAGGTGTGTTGGAAATGATGCTGTCCGAGGCTCGCTAGCGAACGCCATGCCTGCGCGTATTCGGGCAAGAGCGGGCAATCCAGCGACTCGGGCTTTCTGAGTGTAATAGGCGTTACCTTGTCGGACATACCGTGCATGGCTAACAGCGCCGCCCCGGAAGCGACGCCGCTGCTGTCCAGATTGAAGGCTGTTTTGCATTGGGGGCGCAGCGCAGCGACAAGGCTTGCATAGAGGGGCTCGCGAAGGAATGTCCCGTCGAGAATGACAAGATCCTCGCTGGACAAGGCCTCCAGGCACTCGATTGTCACGAGTGCGGCATAGAGCACCGCGAGTGTGAGACGTTCATCATCGCTCTTCGGCAACGGCCCGACAATATGTCCCCTTCCGGCGCTTCCCGGAAAAAGACCGTCGTCCTGTCCAAATGACGGAATGGCCATAGTCCCCTGCGCAATGAGTGCCTGAAGAATTCTCGCGGATGACTTTGCATTGCCTGCACCGTCGCCGGTAAGGACAGCGAACTCACGCCCGGCCATAGTCAAGGCGCCTCCCAATGGGCGTCCGCACACATCGGCGTTGCAGGTCATGCCGCGAGCCTCGTTGAGCTTCGTGAGATCCGCATGATCGCTGAGCGCCACGATCCATGTGCCAGTCGAAACAACCGTCATCCGGGACAGACCTGCTGCCTGATACCGGTAGAAATTAGCACTGGAATCGTGAACGCCAGTAAGAACAGGAAGATCAGGCGGGAGCCCGTAATGAAGTGAGAGCTCCGGCCGGATGCTGCCTAGGCGATCCCAAGCCGGATGAAATGGGGGCATGAGCCGGCGCCAGCCGCGCCGATCGACGATCTCAGACCAATGAGCGGCGGGAACGTTCCAGAGGTGAGACTGGGCTGCCAAGTAGGTAACTTCGGAAGCTGCAACGCCACTCAGACGCCACGCCCAGTATTGCGGCAAACCAAGAAACCAGTCTGCCTTTTCAAAATCTGACTTTGCCGCACTTTCGATCCAGAGTATCTGGCGAGCCTGATGGGTTGCGCCAAGCATGACGGCGCTACCGCGATCGAAGAAGCTGCCTGCCTGCGGGGCATAGGCATTCCGAATGGTTTCCGGAAGCGCCTGTTCATAGTCTATCATCGGCAGGGCTGGTGCTTTATCTGACAGCTCCACCTCACGGACGAGAACCCCTGCCGATCCGTGTCCGGAGGTTACGAATGCAAGAAGCTCGAACCGGGTCGCGAATGCAGCCAGGGACGCCAAGAGCCATGCCTCGGTTGCGGCCAAATCATGACGTCGCCAATGCGGATCGTCGATCGTGGCATTCGGCAGCGACCGGGTCTCGAGAATGCTTCCCTCCGGCGACACCATACTCAGTTTGACGTTCGTCTTGCCGACGTCAAAGACAGCAACAGCTTTCTGCTTGCTTGAGGCACTCCCCTCGTATTGCATTCTGCGGTCCCTCTCCTATGCTCCCCATGAGCGCGGCGTCAGGCGGCAACGTTTGACTTTGTTCGATTAACCTCCAGGGTCGGCTGCACAACGACCGGATCCGGTGTGTTCGGAATCGTCCCGTCGAAGATCGCAAAGCTCTGTTGGATGAGCTCTTCCACATTCTGGCGCATCATGATCGTTGGAAGCGGCAGCGATGCAGCGAAAGGGTCCCAGTCGAAGCAGCATAGAACGGTGTCCTGGCAGACCTCCCAGTTCGATCTCATGAATTCCGCGAAGCCTTCCAGACTCGTGATCGAGTTGACGAAGACGCCGGATGGGAACCCCGCTTGTTCCTGTGCCAAATTCTGCATGACGGTTCGAGCGGCGATCGGCTGGTAGCCACATCGAACGATCCACTCATCCTTGGCCGCGATGCCAGCGTCCTCGAGCGCCTGCGAAAATCCCTTGGCCCGCTCCTCTGTCGCGTATTCATTGGGGCGGCCGCCGACGAAGCGGATTGTCGAGGGATCACCTCCCCGCTCGCGGACTGCTTCAATCAGCAGAGTCGTTAGCTTGTACGATCCGCCGCGATTATCAGATACGACCGAGGGGGCGCCACGCCCGGGCAGGTCAAGGTTCACGCAGGGAACCCCCGCATTCGAGCAGATCGTATTGAGTTCGTCCGGATCGTCGACACCTGTGATGATCAGCAATTCGACCTGCTGTGCGACGAGAGTCTCGATGACCGTACGCTCCGTAGCCGGGTCGCGTTGGGTGCTGACAACCACCGGACACAATCCACGCCGGCGCACCTCGTGCTCGAATGTTTCGGCAAGTCCGGCGAAGAAACGGTTCCGGTAGTGGGGAATGACCATGCCGGCGAGGCGCGACTGCTTCAGCCGCAATCCCCTTGCCCGAAGATTGATATTGTACCCCAACGAGCGCGAGACCGCGAGAACGCGCTTGGCTGTTTCGGGATTGATCCGATAGCGCCGCCACGATCCGTTCAGGACGAGACTGACTGTCGAGGCCGAAGTCTCTGCCTGCGTTGCTATATCATATATCGTCGACCGTCTTCGCTGTCTCTTGGGCATGCTCCTGCATTCACTCGGGTGTTTCATGCTGCACTGGCGCCGCGACCACCTGCAACCTGCGTTGACGTAATTGCTAAATAGATTTAGCTTTTCGTCAAGTCAGTGGGCTTGAGCCAGTCCTCCGGCAAACAACAAACAATGGCTCCCGCATTCGTTGAATTTCCTTGGGAGGAAAACAATGCTCAAAGCCACTATCAGCCGCCGGACCTTGTTTGGCGCACTCGCCGGTTTCTCTCTGATGGGCACAATGCCGGCCCTGGCGCAGGACGCACCAACCATCGGCGTCGTGGTCAAGATCGGCGGCATTCCATGGTTCAACGCAATGGAAGCCGGCATCAAGGAGAAGTCTAAGGATCTCGGGGTCAAGGCTTTCATGGTCGGCCCGACCAGCGCTGACCCTGCTCTCCAGGTTCGTGCCGTGGAAGACCTGATTGCTCAGCGCGTCAATGTGATCGGCGTCGTTCCGAACGACGCGCAGGTGTTGGAGCCCATCCTGAAACGGGCGATGGATGCTGGCATCAAGGTGATCACCCATGAATCCCCTGGTCAGAAAAATGTCGATTGGGACTTCGAACTCGCCTCGGCCCAGGGCTTCGGCGAAGCTCACGCCAAGCTGCTTGCAGAAAAGACGGGCGGCAAAGGCAAGTACGCCGTCTTCGTCGGCTCATTGACCGTGCCGCTGCACAATGCCTGGGCCGATGCGGCAATCGCCTACCTCAAGAAGAACCATCCCGAGATGCAGCTCGTCGGGGAGCGCTACGGCGTCGCCGAAGATGTGGACGCCTCCCGCCGCACGGCTCTGGATATCATGCGGGCCAATCCGGACCTGAAGGCATTCCTCGCCTTCGGCAGCCAAGGGCCGATCGGAGCGGGCCGCGCCGTTGCCGAGCGCCGCAAGGGCGGCGAGATCTTCGTCCTCGGCCCCTTCTCGCCAGGACAGGGACGCAAGCTCATCCATGACGGCATCCTTACGGGCGGATTCATGTGGAATCCGAAACAGGCCGGCGAAATCTTCGTGACACTCGGCAGCATGTTGGCCAAGGGTGAACCCATCAAGGACGGGACGGATATACCCGGGCTTGGCGTGGTTCACCCGGACGTCGCCAACAAGGACATCATTGTCGACAAGCTGGTTGCGATCAACGAAAAGACGGTGGACGAACTCGCGGCTCTTGGTCTTTGAGCCAAATGCATGGAGCAGGATCGATCAGGGTCCTGCTCCGTCAGCACGGCTTCAAGCTTCTTAGGTTTCGCCGCACCGTAAATCTTACTGATCAAGGCCTCCTGTGATGTCGGACCAGGAACCTGTTGCCGCAAGACGGCCGAGCCTTCTCCACCTTGAGCATATTTCGAAGCGTTTCGGTGGCGTGCAGGCTCTCAAGGACATTTCCTTCGATGTCGCCCAAGGCGAGGTGCTTTGCCTTGCCGGTGAAAACGGCTGCGGGAAATCCACTCTCATCAAGATCATCAGCGGCGTTCACACGCCCGAGCCCGGCGCTGTCATAGAATTCGACGGCAAGCCGATGGAGCATCTCACGCCAGCCCGGGCGCGGGAGCTCGGCATTCAGGTGATCTGGCAGGACCTTGCCCTGTTCCCCGAGATGTCCGTGGCCGAGAATATCGCGTTCGAACGCAATCTCGGCCCGAAACCGCACCTCGTCGATTACGGCGCCATGCGACGCGTGGCGCGTTCCATGCTGGATAAGCTCGGCGTCAGCATCGATCTCGACCGGCCGGTGCGATCACTCTCGATCGCGCAGCGCCAGCTGGTCGCCATCGCGCGTGCGCTCGTGGCTGATGCACGCCTCGTGTTCATGGATGAACCGACCGCGTCTCTCAGCCATGCGGAAACGCTCGCGCTGCTCGATATCGTACGCAGGCTGTCGGCCGAGAACATCGCCGTCGTCTTCGTCAGCCACAGGCTCGCTGAGGTTCTGGACGTCAGCGAGCGTGTGACGGTTCTGCGCGACGGGCGCTACGTGGGAACCGTCCCGACCCAAGGCATGACCCAGATCCGCCTGACGGCGCTCATGACCGGGAAGGAATTCGACGAACAGGTCCGAGCCGGACAATTAATCTCCAGTGAACCCGTCCTGTCGGTCCGGGGCCTGACGCGGCGCGGCGAATACCGCGATATCTCGTTCGATATCCGCAGGGGCGAGATCCTCGGCCTGACCGGCCGGCTCGGCGCCGGCCGCACGGAACTGGCCTTGTCGATCTTCGGCATGAGCCGTCCGGATTCGGGGGAGATCCGCCTTAACGGCAAGCCGCTTCTCATGCGGTCGAACCGCGACGCCGTGGCGGCCGGGATCGCCTACGTGTCGGAGGACCGGCTGTCGCTCGGCCTCGTGCAGCCGCAATCCATCGCCAACAACACCATCGTGACGGTTCTAAACGATCTGACGAACAACATCGGGCTGCTGTCGTCCGCGAAGGAAGAGAGCCTCGTCGACCATTGGATCAAACGCCTCGCAGTGAAGATCGGCCATCCTGACAATCCGGTTTCAACGCTCTCAGGCGGCAACCAGCAGCGCATCGTCCTCGCCAAGTGGCTGGCCACGAAACCGAAGCTCCTCATCCTCGACTCTCCCACCGTCGGGGTCGATGTCGGGGCGCGCCACGGGATCTTCGAGATCGTCCGCAAGCTTGCCGACGAGGGCATGGCAATCCTCCTGATTTCCGACGAAACCCCGGAAGTCTACTTCAATTCGGACCGCATCCTGCACATGCGCGACGGCGCGATCATCGCCGAATACGTTCCGGGCCGGGCCCCCATGGAAAAGATAGAGGAAGAGATCCATGCCTAGGCTGAAAGGGCTCGGGCCGACCGAGCAATGGCTCATCCTGGTCATAGCCCTGATCAGCATCTTTCTCGCGCTGACCACCGACACGTTCCTGACCCTCGTCAATCTGTTTGACCTTCTGAACTACTCAGCCGTCAACATCATATTCGCGGCCGGCCTGCTCGTGGTGCTGATTGCCGGCGGAATCGATATCTCGTTTGCGGTCGCGGCCTCGGTCGTTCAGTATCTCACGGCCACTGTCCTGATGCAGATCGGCGGCGGCAACTGGGCCGTCGGCGCCATCCTGGCCTGCTTCTTCGGCGTCTGCCTGGGATCGCTGAACGCGGCGCTCATCTATCACTTCAGGATCACGTCGATTGTCGTTACCATCGCAACGTTCAACCTGTTCTTCGGGATGCTGATGTATGTGACGGGCGGCGTCTCGATCTACGATCTGCCCGACTGGCTGAGTACGCGCGTCGTCCTGTTCGAGCACGAGACCGGATCTGGCTATGCCGAAATCACCCTGCCGGTCCTGGCGATGATCATCGTGGTGACGCTCACCTGGCTGCTCCTGCGCCGCCTCAGCATCGGGCGCCAGCTCTTTGCCATGGGGGACAATACCGAGGCTGCGCGGCGTCTGGGCATTAATCTCGGGGCGATGCACTATCTGGCCTATGGCTGCCTTGGCGCCTGCGCCGGGATCGCCGGGCTGATGCAGGCGCATTATGCCCAGGAAATCGTGCCGAATGCGCTCTATGGGCGCGAGCTGGAAGTTCTTGCCGCCGTCGTTCTCGGCGGCGCGCGCCTCGGCGGTGGGCGCGGCACGCTGCTCGGTGCCGTCCTGGGCCTCGCCCTTGTGTCGATCACTCAGAACGGCCTGAACCTGCTCGGGGTATCGCCCTATGCCTTCCGCATGATCGTCGGCGCGGTCATTCTCGTGGCCATCAGCGTTTCCGGCGACACGGTGGGACGGATCCTCCGCCGCTTCGGCGGACCCAAACTCGCGGGAGCCGCCCGATGACTTCGATCGCATCTCTTCTGTTCGGACAGAAGCCGGGCACGGCCGGCGCGAGCGCCTCGTCGGCCAGGGGCGAGATCGCCGGCTTGCTGGTGGTGCTCGCGGCGGTTTTCCTGCTGTTCGGCTTAACGACCGACCGCTTCCTCAGCGTTGAGACCTTCACGTCGGTCGCCTTCCAGCTTCCCGAGCTCGGCCTGCTGACACTCGCCATGCTCATGCCGCTGATCTCCGGCGGCTTCAATCTCGCCATCACCTACACGGCGAACATGGCCGGGCTCGTGCTCGCCTGGATTCTGCAGGCGAATGGCGGCGCGGATGCCGGCGTGGCGGCCTTCGTGCTCGGTGTCACGGCGGCGCTTCTCAGCGGTGCCGTCATCGGCGGCGTCATGGGCGTCGTCATCGCCTATACGGGCGCGCATCCGATCCTCGTGTCCCTGTCGATGATGATCTTCCTCCGTGGGCTCGGCGAGTTCCTGACCCGCGGCGGCGACATCTCCGGCTTCTCGCCCTTCGTCGTTCACCTGGGTCAAGGCACGCTCCTAGGCATTCCGATTCCGCTTCTCATCTTCATTGCCTGCGTGGCGATCTGGACGATCCTGCTGAAGCGGACCCGCCTCGGCTTCGCAACCCACATGATCGGCTCGAATCCCGAAGCCACCCGCTATTCAGGCGTCAATACGCACCAGGCCATCATGCTGATCTATACGCTCTCCGGCGTCATGTGCGCGATCGCCGGCATCGTCATGCTGACCCGGTTCAATTCGGTTCGTGTCGGACACGGCGAATCCTATCTTCTTATCACCGTGCTGGCGAGTTTCCTCGGCCGCGTCGATCCCTTCGGCGGCTTCGGCCGCGTGATCCCCGTGGTGATCTCCCTCGTCATCCTGCAGGTGATCGCCTCCGGCCTCAATCTTCTCGGCACGAACCAGCATCTGGCCACGGCCCTGTGGGGCATCATCCTGATCATCGTGATGATCGCCCGGTATGTCTGGGCGAGGCTGCAGGCCGGACCGTTGCTTCGGCGCAGTTGAATGAACAGCGAACCTTGAAGGGAGAGAAACGATGAGCGTCAGCGGCTTTGGGGTTCATACGGCCATGTGGGCTATGGAGTGGAATCGGGAGGCGGCCGAGTTCGCGATACCGGAAGCGGTCAAGCACAAGATCGACTTCCTCGAAATCACGATGCTTGACCCCGAAGGTGTCGACGCCGAACACACGCGCGGCCTGCTGGAACGGCACGAAGTCGATTGCGTCTGTTCGCTCGGGCTCCCCCTCGACAAGGTGCCAACCAACAACCCGGAGGGTGCGCTCGACTTCCTGAAGATAGCGCTCGACAAGTCCCACGCGATCGGCGCGAAGGCCATGAGCGGCGTCATCTACGGGGCCATCGGACAACGCACCGGCGTTGCGCCCACGGAGGCCGAGAAGGACGCAACCGCGCGGGTTGTCCAGAAGGCCGCGGCCTACGCGAAGTCGCTTGGCATGGATTACGGCCTCGAAGCGGTCAACCGGTATGAGAACCACATCCTCAACACAGCCGAGCAGGCGGTCGAAATGGTGGAGCGCGTTGGCGCCTCGAACGTCTTCGTGCACCTCGACACATATCACATGAACATTGAGGAGAAGGGCATTGCGAATGGCATTCTACGGGCTCGCGAGCACCTGAAATACATTCATCTCTCCGCTAGTGATCGTGGAACGCCTGGCGCCGATACGGTCGCCTGGGACGAGGTGTTCGCGGCGCTCGCCGCAATCGGCTTCAAGGGCGGGATGGCAATGGAAAGCTTCATCACCGTACCTCCGCAGATCGCCTCCGCTCTCTCGGTCTGGCGCCCGGTTGCTCCCTCGCGGGAGGAAGTTCTTGGCCACGGCCTGCCATTCCTTCGGAATAAAGCGAAGCAGTACGGTCTGATCTAAGAGTAGCGCAGGATCTGCCGTGCGTAACAGACGCGAGAAGATCGCGTCGTGGGAAATTCGGCATTCGTGCGCCGGTAGGCTGAAAGAGAGCCATCCAGTCGCACCGCAGAATGCCGGTTCATACAAGCAGGAGGCTGGCCGTGTATCAAGAGCGTTTCAGGGTCGACAGCGAACTCGCTGTGATCACAGGCGGTGGGCGGGGCATCGGCCTCGCATGCGCAGAAGCTTTGGGCGAGGCTGGCGCGCGGTTGGTCATCGTCGAGCTGGACGAACAGGACGGTCATGCCGGGCAGGAAAAACTGGCCGCAAAAGGCTATCACGCCGAGTTTCTCGCCGGTGACGTCACCTCCTCGGCAAGGATGACCGAGATCGCGGACATGCTTGCCGCCCAGGGCCGACCGGCCTCAATCCTCGTCAACAATGCTGGCATCGGCCATAGCGGGGACTCGTCCGAAGATGTCAGTGACGAACAGTGGCTGCGGATGATGGATGTTAACGTCAATGGTGTCTTTTGGTGCTCGCGGGCCTTCGGACGTCACATGATCGCAGCTCATCGCGGTGCAATCGTCAATATCGGATCGATGTCTGGGACGATCTGCAACAGGCCGCAGCCTCAGACCCCTTACAATGTCTCGAAAGCGGCCGTTCACCACATGACGCGCTCGATGGCAGCCGAATGGGCTCCACATGGGGTGCGTGTTAATGCCGTTGCGCCCACCTACATCGAAACTCCTATGGTCGTGGCCAATCCTGCCAACAAGGGCCGGATCAATGCCTGGTTGCATGACACGCCCATGGGCCGCTTGGGGCAGGCGCATGAGGTTGCAAGCGCGGTGGTGTTTCTGGCATCTGACGCTGCGAGCCTGATAACGGGGGCCGTCGTGCCGGTCGATGGCGGCTTCACCTGCTGGTGAGAGGATAGAGGATCTGTCGCAACTTTTTCTTTCCTGTCGCGCGAGTATGGCCTGCGCTGGCGGGAGAGGATGAAGCAGGATGTTCAAAGGCAGGCAATTCGATCGGTCGGTGATCCTGCTGTGCGTGTGATGGTATCGTGCCTACACCCTGAGTCTGCGCGACCTCGAGGAGATAATGGCTGAGCGGGGCATCTCGGTCGACCATGCTACGATCCACGACCTGTGAGAAAATCCGTTCGAGGAACTGACTGGCGCGGCTCAGGCCATGTCGTGCTCTTGTGATGCAAGCAAGACAGAACACAGTCGATGTGCAGGAGATGCTTTCTGGAAATATGACGCTTGGGTCAGAATGCCTTGCGCGTTGCTGCCTTCAGGCGGTGCAGGCGGCAAATCTTGGAAGCCAGCGCAGACGAACCCATTGCAAGACCAGGTCAGGCCGGGGCTGGGCTTCAAGAGCTTTGTGGCGGCCACCCGGGCGGTTGCAGGCTATGAGATGATGGCGATGATCCGCAAGGGACAGGTTGTCAGTGCACCAGCGAATGATATGGGCGCGCAGCGCGACTTCATTGCCGGTCTCTTCAACGCTGCTGGCTAACCTGAGCTCCTATCCAGCCTTCGCTTAATCTCCGCCGGGGTTCGCAACGGAACCCAAAACTTGATGCACTCCTACTCTAGTCGCACCAGCACACTGTCCGTCGCACCTTTGGCGTCGATCACGGACAGGCGGACGAAGCCAACTCCTTCGGGTTGCCAGAACGTTTCCCTGCGAAGGGAGCCGATCTCCACGGGAGCATCGTCCACCATCCAGGTAAAAGGAGGCACGCCGCCGGATGCCTTAAGGGCGAGGCTGCCCTTCTCCTCATCCGGCTGCGACAATCCGAGATTCACGCGCGATCCATCAAGCGGGAATGCAATCCTGAGAGGAGCCTGAACCGTCGATGCGATGTTCTTTGGCACATCATTGCGGATGTGGCGCAAGGGTGGCGGCAGGGTTGCAGTGGTTCCTTGCAGCACGAAGGGCGGCATCGGCAAAGGTTCCGGTTCAGCTCCAATCCGACCATAGGCATCGAACAGGATCGGCGCGGCCACGAGGCGGCCGATGAGACCCGGCACCGCTGTCCCGTCAGGCCGACCAACCCAAACGCCCACGGTGAAATGCCGGTCATATCCGACCGCCCAGGCATCGCGGTAGCCGTAAGATGTTCCCGTCTTGAACGCGATCCTCCCGGCCAACGCGTTGTCCGGTGGCGGAGCGCCACGCAGGATGTCGAAGACATACCAAGCCGAGACAGGATCGACGATCCGCAGCTGCCGTGCTGGCGCGGAGTTGGCTTCCGCATAGCGCACATTGCCCGGCATCTCTCCTCCCCGCGCCAGGCCGGCATAAAGCCGCGTCAGATCGGTGAGAGTGATGCCGAGACCACCGAGGCCAACGGCGAGCCCTGGCGCCGCCTCCTTCGCCAGTGCAATGGCGATCCCTGTCTCCCGCAGGCGTGCAAGCAGGCGAGCAGGCCCCAACTCGTTCAACAGTTCGACGGCAGGCACGTTGAGAGACAGTTGCAATGCCTTTCGTGCCGTGACCGTGCCCTGGAAGGCGAGATCGAAATTTTCCGGCTGATAGCTTCCATAACGGGAGGGTCTGTCATCGAGCAGCGTCTCGGGATGAGCCAGGCCGCTTTCGAAGGCGAGTGCATAGATCAACGGTTTCAGGGCGGATCCGGGCGAGCGCACAGCAAGCGTCATGTCGATGGCGCCGGCGCGTCCCTTGTCCCAGTAATCCGGACTGCCGACCTGCGCCCGCACCTCGCCGGTCGCATTGTCGAGCACCAGGATTGCGACGGACAATCTGGGATCGAGCCTGTCGATGCGCTCCCGCGCCAATTGCTCGAGACTTGCCTGCAAGCGGGCATCGATGGCGAGGCGCAAAATATTCTGGCCGCGCCGATCCGCTGCAGCGGCCTCCGCCGCATGGGCGGCCAGGATGGGGAACGCCTGCCGTGCTGACGGCACCGGCGCCGCCTTCGCAGTCTCGGCTTCCGCCGTGGAGACGATACCGCGGTCCCGGGCCCGGTCGAGGACGCGGTTGCGCGCCGCCAGCGCCGCGTCAGCGAAGCGATCGGGACGGCGCGATTCTGGCGATTGCGGCAATGCGACGAGAAGTGCGGCCTCGCTGAAGGACAGGCGCTTCGGCTCACGACCGAAATAGGACAGGCTCGCCGCGCGCAATCCCTCCAGATTGCCACCATAGGGTGCCAGCATGAGATAGAGGCGCAGGATCTCCTCCTTCGAGAAGCGTTGTTCCAGTTGCAGCGCCCGCACCATCTGACGGAGCTTTGCGGAAAGTGTCCGCTCCTCGCGCGGCTCGAGGAGACGTGCCACCTGCATGGTCAGCGTCGAACCGCCGGACACGACCCGACCATTGCCGATGACCTGTGCCGATGCTCTCAAGAGAGCAAGGAGGTCGATGCCGGGATGCCTGTCGAAGCGCGCGTCCTCATAGGCCTTCAGCATCGCGAGATAGCGCGGATCGACATCGGAGGTCGCGACCGGAAGCCGCCAGCGTCCCTCCTGCGTCGTGAACGGGCGCAGCAAGTGCCTGTGCCGGTCGAGCACCACGGTCGAGCGGTTCTCCGCAACCGACAGGTCGAGCGGCCCCAGGCTCTCGGCGAAGCGCCACAGCGCCAGCGCCGAGATGAGAACGGCGGCCATGAGGACTGCCGCGATGACGATCCCCCGCCGCAGCCGTTGCTGTTTGCCAAAGCCCGCCATCGCTATCGCGCCTGACCGACCTCGACCGAGCCGAAGGCCGTTCGCCCGTAGCGCTCGGGGCGGTACATGTCCTCGATCTGCACCGCAGGGTGCACGTAGGTGCCGGGCGAGACGGCGCGGACCATGTAGGCCACCGTGAAGAAGGCAGGCTGATCCGGCTTGCGGTCGAAGGCGGCGACGAACCGGTCGTCGCGGTATTCCGTGTGCGCGGGCTCTACATCCCTCTTGATCCAGGAGAGATCTGCCGCCGTGTCGCTGTCGACGAGGCTCGGATTGTCGATCTCGAACCCGGCCGGCAGCCGATCCACCAGCAGCAGTCGCGCCTCCTTGGCTTCCGCTTCGGTGATCTTCAACACCACCACCATGCGGTCATTCTGCTTCACGGAAGAGGGTTGAACCTGACTGCCGTCGAGGCGGTAGTAGCTGCGTTCCACCGCATAGCCGTGGGAGACCGCCGGTTCCGGCTCGATCGGATTGCCGGAGACGGTCACGACCGCCTGAACCGGTGCCGATCCGGCATTGGCGAGCACGATCTCGCCGCGTTCGAGCACCGCGTCCTTATAGGTGCGGTAGAAGGCACCGCGATGGTCCCTGCCGTCGGCCCGCAGCACGATGCCGTCTGCGCTGCGGGCGACCGCTTGGGCGGCGAGAACCAACCATGCTTCCTCCTGCGTGCTCGTGCGCCGGGTGCCGCGCTCCTCCTCGACGATCCTGGCCACCGGCTGAACGATGGATGACGCATTCTCCACCTCAGACGCCAGCGTCAGAAGCCCGGCGCCGTCGCGCAGGCGCGAGCCGTAATCGGCGCGATACTCGCCCGTGTCGCGGGTGCTGCGGATCAGATCGACGGCCGCCGTGAACGCCGCCTGTGACCGGGCGCGATCGCCGAGCAGCGCGAGAGCCGCCGCGATCTGGCCGCGCGACAGCGGCGAGGTGAAGGCTTCCATCTTCGTGTCGGCAAGATAGCGCAGATCCCCCATCACCGGGCGTCCGTTGCGCGCCAGCACATAAGCCGCATAGGCGAGGTTCGCGGCGTTGTCCTCCACCTGAGTGGTGTTGGCGACGAAATTGCGCAGCCGGTCGAGAGCGAGATTGAACGCACCCTGCGGGACTGCGAAACCCTGCTCCCGCGCGCGGGTCAGGAAATCGCCGACATAGGCATCGAGCCATAGGTCATCGCCGCCCACCGACCACAGGCCGAACGAGCCGTTGGAATCCTGCCGCGCCAGGATGCGCTCAATGGCCCGGCGCACGCGCTCGTCTGCCTTGTCGTCGAGCGAGAGGTTTTCCTCCTCGGCCAGGCGATTGACGTAGAGCAGCGGTAGCGCACGGCTCACGACCTGCTCCGTGCAACCGTAGGGATACCGGTCGAGCGCCTTGAGCAATCCCGGCACATCGAGGCTCGCGAGCGGCGAGACCGAGACCGACACGGTCCCGGTGCCTCCGAGAATATCGGCCACGAGATCCTTCGACAGGATGAGGCTTGCCCCCGGTGCAATGCTTTGCACCGTCCGGCGTGCCAGCGCTCCGGTTCCGGGCTGGATGGCGACGGAGAAGCTCTGCGTCAGTTCGCCGACGTTCGGCCCTTTCAGGGTCACGTTGATCGTTGCCGTGCCCTGACCGGCTGCCGTGACCGGAATGGTGATGCCGTTCTTGGCCTTGGCTTCAAGCCGGACGGTAGACCGCAGGGCATCCGCCGCCACGAGGATGGGGCCGCGGATATCGAGTTCAACCGTGTAGTCGCCTGCCGGTCCCTCCACATTGTCGATCTGCATGAAGAAGCGGGAGCGATCGCCGATGGAGAGGAATCGCGGAAGCGTGCCGGCCAGCACCACGGGATCGCGAACGATCACATCGGCGCTCGCACTGCCGACGCGATCCTTCGTCCAGGCGACGGCCATGACGCGCACGGTACCGTTAAAGGCAGGGATGTCGAAATCCACCTTCGCGGATCCGTCCGTCTCTACCTTAACCACGCCGGAGAACCGCGCCAGCGGCTCCTGCGTCGGTGGAATTCCCTCGAGAGGCTTCGGCTCCATGTCGCCGCCCGAGCGGATCGCGCCGCGGGTGCCCTGCATGCCGTCGATGAGATAGCCATAGAGATCACGGATCTCCGACGCGAGCTGCGTCTGGCCGAAGAAATAGGTGAGCGGATCGGGCGCCGCGTAGCGGGTCAGGTTGAGAATGCCGACATCCACCGCCGCGACGGTGATGCGCGCCTCCTCGCCGGGAGCCAACCCGGCAACCTTGATCGGCAGCGTGAGGCTGCCCCGCGGCCTGATCTTGTCCGGCGCATGGAGGCTCACCTGCAGATCACGATAGTCCCGGTCGATCTCGAACCAAGCCGTTCCCAGGGAACGGCCCGGCATCCGCTTCGCCGCCTGATCGAGGGGGCGATGGGCCATGGCGACGATGTAGGCGCCCGGTCCCCAGGCGGCCTGCACCGGCAGGCTGACGGTCGAGCCGCCCGCGGCGACATCGACAACACGGATATCGTGCACGCGGTCGCTGATGACCGCCAGCGTCGCCTTGCCCTTGAAGCGCGGGTTGAGGCGCAGCTGCATCGTCTCGCCCGCGCGGTAGCTCGCCTTGTCGAGAGTCATGTCGAGAAGGTCCGGCGTGTCGGCCGTCTGGTCGCCCGACCATCCGACCGTGAAGGACAGGCTGGTCTGTGCGGTCTCGCCGAGATCGGGAGCGCTCACATCGAGCCTGTAGGTGCCCCACTCCACCGGAGTTGAAATGCGTGCGGGCCCATCGGGCGCGACGGCGATGCGGCCGTCGGCCACGCGGCGTGTGGACTTGATCGGCTCGTAGCCCCAGCGCCCGTCGGGATTGTACCATTGATAGCGCCGCTCGACCTTGTACAGGCTCCAGGCGACATTGCCGCTGGCAAGACGCCGGCCCGCGGGATCGGACAAAAGCACATCGAAGCCCGCATTCGCGCCCTCGCCAAGCTGCCCGCCGAAGGTCTTGCGTATGGCCACAACCGGGCCCTTGGGCAGGATCGGCAGCGTCACGCTGCGCTCCACCGCTCGTCCGCCCGCCTCGGCCACGCGCAAGATGATCCGTGCTTCTGTGGGCCGCGGCGCTGTCATCTCCTGCACGGGAACCTGCAGGCTGACGCGTCCCTGCGCGTCGGTGGTGGCATTCTGCTCGATCTCCGTGGTCGAAGCCTCCACAGCCTCGTCGTCGAGCCCGATGACGTAGCCTTCCAATCCTCTGATGCCGCTGGACGAAGATGCCGCCACCGAAACCTCGCCTGTGACGGCCAGATTGCTTCCCGGTGCGCCGTAGAGATAACGCGCAGCCAGGTCGATGGCGGCCGGTTGTCCGGGCCGCAGGGCGTCCACCTTCGGCGTCAGGGTCAGTTCCAGACGCTCGGGCACGTAATCCTCGACGAGGAAGCTCGCCTCTCCGATCGAGGAGCCCTTGGGATCGGTATAGGCGGCCACGCGCCAGGTGCCCCGCAGCGAGCCCGGCAGGATCGGGATCGACAGAGCCCGGCCGCCGAGACCCTGGTCCTGCACCAGATCGCGGCGATACTCGACACCGTCCGGGCGCCGCACCACAATCGTCAACGGCAATCCCGCCACCGCCACACCCTTGCCGTCCCGCAACAGCACCGTCAGCGCCACCGTCTCGCCGGTGCGATAGACGCCGCGCTCGGTGTAGAGATAGGCGTCCATGGCGCCCGAGACGGCGCGTCCTTTCACGCCCCGATCCGTCAGATCGAAGGCCGCACTCCCGAGATCCAGAAAACCGTAATCGACACCCTCCGTCGCCGCGACAAGTCCGGGAGCAAGCCCGCCTTCGCCGCGGGCGAGGCCGGGATCGAAGGTAGCCACGCCCAAGGCATCGGTCTTCTTCGCTGCCAGTACCTCATTGTTGCGGGCGATCAGCCTGACCTCCACATCGGCCTGGGGCTCGGCGCTGGCAAGCGAGCGGACGAAGACCTGCACGCCGCCCTTGCCGGTGAAAGCCGTGAGGCCGAGATCGGACACCACGAACCATTGCGTGGCGATGTTGCTCCAGTCGTCGGCGTTTTCGTTGTCGATGGCCGTGCCGTCATGGGGCTTGGCCGTCATGACATAGACGCCGGGTTGGAGCTGTCCGACCGCCTCCATGACGGGGAAAGCCGTGACCACGTCCTGGTTGAGGTCGGATGCGGTATCGAGCGTACCGTTCCAGATCTTGAGGCCCTTATCGCGCGCGATCTCGGCTGCGGAGGAGCGGGTGAGCTGACCGGGGAAGTTGTAGGAGCGCACGGTGGGCAGCAGATTGCGGTCGCCGATGCGATAGACCTCCACATCGACCTTGGACGTGTTGACCGAGACGACCGGAATGCCCTCCTGCCCCGTGCTCGGCAGAACGTAATGGCGGCCAGTGAAGCGCGTCTGGGGCGAGCGGTCGCGGACATAGATCTCGTAATCAGCGGGTTTCAGCAGGCTCTCGCCCACGGACGACGGCAGGCCCTGTCGCAGCACCACGGCGTAGCGTTCGCTATGCTTAAGCCCATCGACGCAAAGCTGCTGCCCCTCCGCCGACACGGCGGCACTGGCATTGCCCGAAACGGCCACATAGGGCGCGAAATCCACCTTCCCGGTCGCGAGCGGGTCCGAGAACTGGAAGCAGACGCGGGGAGAGGCCGCATCGGAATCGACTGTGAAGCCCGTGATCCTGAAGCCATGCTCCTCGCGCAGTTGCTCATAGGCCGCGCGCACATTGGCATCGTCCTGAACCTTGAGGCTCGCCGCATAGGCGTTCAGAGACGGGCGCCATTCCTCCCGCGCAGCATAGACTTCACCGAGGAGCGCAAGCGCCGCGGCTTCATCGGCAGGCGTCGCGGCCCGCAGATAGGCCGCATAGGCTGCCGTCGCCTGCCGTTCCTGAAGCTTGGATCGCTCGTCCCAGTTGTTGCCCGGATCGACGGCGAGCGCCGCGCGGGCATAGCCGTACCAGTTCGCGGAATTCCCGGGCTCGGCCGCGACGGCGGCGGCGAACAGGTTCAGGGCCTGCCGTGCATTGCCCCGCGCCAGAGCCGTGTCGCCCTCGCGCCGCAGCTGTTGGGCAGGCTTGCCCGCGATCAGGCGCGCGCCCTCGGCGGTCAGGGCCCGCTCCAGCCGGACAGCCTGACTTGCCAGATCGCCCTGGCTGAAGCTTTTCTGCGCCTGGGCGGCAAATGCGGAGGCCGTCAGGCCGGCAGCAATCAGAACGGCGCACAGCAGAGACCGGACCATGGGATATTCCTCGCATTCACCTGTCGACGGATGCTTCGATCTTAGCACCAGGCCACCTAGCCCACACTAGCGCAGCGCAACAGAATTTGGGAAAATGATCCGATTTCGGAGGTTTCGCTGATGGACCATCCCCGCTCGCGAGCATTGGTGCTGTCGTCTCTCATGCTCGCCGCCCTCCTGGCGATCAGTCCCCCGCCTGTCAGGGCGCAAGCGCCCTCCCCCGATGCCACCGTTGATGCCGCGCGGAGCGCCTTCGAGGCTCTGGCCGAGACAGATCGCAAGGCGATCCAGGACGCTCTGATCTGGACCGGAGATTACAGCGGCGTGGCGGACGGAACTTTCGGGCGTCAGACCTTTGCGGCCATTGCGGCCTACCAAACACGGGTGCAGCAACCGCCGAATGGAATTCTGGCGCTTCAGGCCCGCGCCGCCTTGCTTGCCGCCGCCCAGCAGGCCAGGAGTGCAGCCGGGTTCACCTTGGTCGACGATGCGAAAACCGGGATACGGATTGGCATTCCCACGAAGATCCTTCCGAAGCGGAGTGTGAATCCAAGCGGTGGCGGCCGCTGGCAGAGTGCGGATGATCGGGTGACGCTTGATACGCGGTCGGCGCCGCCGGATGCGACCCTGCAATCGCTCTACGATCGCAGCATCGCGACTCAGTCTCCCGGCCGTGTGGTGAGCTACAAGGTGCTGCGTCCCGATTTCTTCGTCGTCGCGGGAGAGACGGCAGGAGGAAAATTCTATACCCGCTACGGCAGCGGTCCTGAAGGCCTGCGCGGCTTCGCGATCGGTTACGACAAAGCGGTCGCCGCTCAGTTCGACCGGCTTGTCGTTGCCATCGCCAACAGCTTCACGCCCTTCCCGGCCCAGGCTTCCCCAGCGCCGATTGCCCAGAATCCGGTCCCTGCGCAGCAACAGGGTCAGAACAAGCCCCAGGCGCGGATTGTCATCGGAACAGGGATCGCAACCGGCGACTCGCAGATCGTGACCATGGCCCCCGTCGCATCTTGCAAGGATGGGCAGGTGTCCGGCCTCAAGCCTCGTCAGATCACCGGCCGAGGCCCCTTCGTGCTGGACTTCGCCGATACTGTGAAGGCGCAGCCGTTGAAGGCCAAGCGCGGGAAGCTTGTCGAGGGTGCCTCTCTGCTTGTGGTCGGCTTCGTCGACGAAGGCGGGGAAGCAAGCCTCGTCGCCCTGCCGGCGCAGGCCCTGGCCGCGGGTCTGCTCTCGGGTCCTCTGCAGCCTGGAACGAGCGGAGCGCCCGTTCTCGACCTGCATGGCGCACTTGTCGGATTGGTCGGCCCCATTCCGATGGAACGGCGAACGATCGCGGGCATCACACCAGCTTCGAGCTATCCGGTCGTTCCGATCACCGATCTGACCGGGACGGTATGGGATCGTCTCGGGCGGCAAGGTGAATCCGAGACGCAAAATCCCAAAATGGCCGATATTGTTAGGTCGGTGCAGCCGGCTTTAGTAGCGATTTCATGTGGGTCGTAAATCTTCAATCGCAGAAATTGATTAGCAGGAGGGCAGCCTGAGACGTCGAAGCGGGGAGCAGAAGCAGTCCTTACAGTTCACTGCCAGCCAAGCATATATGGGGCATGGAGAGGCTTTGTTGCATGGATCGGACTGTAGACGGATTGAATGCTCCCAGGCCTGCATTCAAGCGATGCGAACAGACTTCGGGTGTCCAAGCTCAAGCATGCGGTTGAGGACATGAACTGCGATGGCAGTCTCAGTCGCGCGCCGGGAGTCCGTCTGCGAGCGTAAGCTCGTGCCGATCACTCGTTTAAGTCGACTGATGGTGGTCTCCACCAGGGCTCGACGATTGTATCCGGATGTTTTCTGCCAGCCCATGCGTCCATGCTCGTTGATGCTCTGAAGATGACGATCACGCTGGGTCGGAGTGCTCCCTGCCGTATCACTTGGCACCGCTGTTGAGCGTGGAGGAACAATCACGTCAGCATCAGGATAGTGCTCGGCCACAGTGCGGTAGATGTCAGCCTGATCGTAAGCGCCATCAGCGATGAAAGAGGCGAGTGGGGCCGTGATCTGGTCGAGCAAGGGCTCGACCTGTGAGCCATCATCGACATCACTGGTCGTCAACTCAGTCGCGAGGATCTGTCCGGTCACGGCATCGACTCCGATGTGAAGCTTGCGCCAGGACCGGCGTCTCCGGGTTCCATGCTTCTCGACCAGCCACTCGCCAGGGCCGCACAGCCGCAGGCCGGTACTGTCAACCAGCAGGTGCACAGGTCCTCTGGAGCACGGACATGGTCCTGGCACCTCTAAGATCTGGGCGCGGCGGCTCAGGGTCGAGTGATCTGGCACCGCGAGATCGAGGCCCAGAAGCCTTAGAATCGAGCCGATCAAGCCCTCCGTCTGACGCAGTGCCAGCCGAAACACCGCCCGCAGGGTCAGGGCTGTCCTGATCGCCAGGGCGGAGTAATGCGGCTGACCACCGCGAGTTCGGCGCGGTTCGGCTCGCCAGGCGACCATCGCCTCGTCAGAGAACCAGACCGTGAGGCTGCCGCGCTGGCGCAGGGCGCTGTCGTACTCGGCCCAATTCGTCACCCGGTACCGCTGCTTGGGAATTCGGTGCCGATGAGTGGCATTGGCTTTGAACGGCACGGCAGATATCCAACATGAAGGGTACAGTCCTCCTATGGCATCCGGCTCCCATTACCAACTCGCCTATTCGTGCAACAAAGCGTTCTGATTACAGTGTTCTTCGCCCTTGGGGTCGTGATCCATTCCGTTGCTGCGTGGGCCCGCTAAAATGCCCTGCTTGTACATCCAGTTAATTGATCCGCTGCGATCAACCATATTCCATTACTTGTGATGTAATCGACGCCACTGTGGCCCTTGGCTATCGTGCGCATGTCCGAGGTGAGCCGGCGAGATAACGAATTCGTAATCCTGCGCTCAATAGAAACCGCCAAGTGCCATTCCTATCTTGAGATGACTGTTGGGCTGGGGCTTTTCCGCCGCATCGTCGGCATACTTGGAGACGACGAATGACATTGGCACAGGGGCCCAGAGGTGATCAGAGGGCGACAGTTTCTCCCGTGGATCTCGAACAGATTAAGGATGCGGTGAGTGAATTGCGCAGCTCGCATCCAAGGAGCATTCTAGCCCACCCTATTCATGAGACATGTTGATGTTTGCCGTTCTGGACTGCGATCGCGGGCGCTCGTTGCGTCTGTTTCATCGCGATGAGGTCTGGAATATGGGGAACGCGTTGGCAGGAGTTG
>NZ_JBVVAK010000070.1:0-43409 GCF_055792825.1 Microvirga sp. GN3 | reverse complement strand
GGCGCATGCCTATCTGACCGTCGTGCGCCAGCACGCCATCGGGGGGAGAAGCCCCCGTCGTGCAAGCCGCGGGGTTGTTGCCGCTCACCGTGCCGGAGGTACGGCGGCTTCTCTGGCACCTGGTGTGGGAGCGGCCGCCTTCGGTTGAAGCGGTTGAGCACTGGTCGGTGTGGCGCCGGCGCCATCAGCAGCGCGCTCATGACTGTCACTGGCGCGAGCGCACCCGTCGCCGACGTCAAACCCGGCTGTAGTACTAGGGCATGTTCGCGGTGGATGCGTCGGGTCCCGGGACACAAAAAAGCCCTCCAGCAGCAGCGGGAGGGCTCGGGTTCCGACGCTTACGCGCGGGCGATCAGGCGCACGCTACCCCCTCCGGCCAGTCTCCTGCTGGTCGGGCCTGCGCATTCGTGCGGCAAGGCGGAGGTGGTACATATCAATCCTTCTATCGTGCAGCCATTTATGCCTCGAACAGGGATGCTGATCAAGGTGCTCCCGTCTGCCTCAAGACGGGTTCGTGGTCCCTCGCTTATGAGGGTGAGGCTGCTTTGCCATATGCATCAATCCTACGGCGAGGCAGAGTCGAGAAAAATCACGGCGCTTACAGCTACTTAGCGGAAGGGCTGAGCCATCCTTTGCTGCCCTCTACACCTGTTGTGGACGCGCGCATAGGATAGGCATAATTCCGGAAAGTGCTTCCTCAATGCGCGCATCAGCCCGCCTCACCCAATGAAGCGTGAGACGAGGTTCGTCTGTAATCGGAGCGAAACCTCGGCGAACTGATCGAACCGAATGGCCGCCCAATCGGGCGGCCTTTCCTGGTGTCGGTCGATGAAGCTTTGTCCGCTCTCAGCCCCATTGCGGACGCTCGGCGTACTTCCGGAACGTGCCAGGTGCCGACCTCCCGGGATGTTGGTTCAAACGCTCAGAATTTGGATACTTTCGGAACTGGTACACGTGCTGCTTCCTCGACCGAGCTGAATTGGACCTCGGCTCAGAGTTGATCGTCGGAGCGCCCAACTCTGACGGCAGCCTCGCTTCTTTCAAAAATATAGCTTAGCAGCTATCCTAAGGCATGGCTGAGAAATTGCGCACATCAATGGCGTTTCGAGACGCGCGAGAGCTCGGTGATTGGCTGGCCGAGCATTACCACAGCAGTAGCGAACTTTGGGTCCAGATCTTCAAGGCCGGTTCTGGCCGTCCGTCTGTAACCTGGACTGACTGCGTCGTAGAGGCGATTCGGTTCGGCTGGATCGATGGCCAGAAGCAATCGTTCGATGACAGGTCTTTCCTCCAGCGTCTCACACCGCGGAAGCCGAGGTCAAACTGGTCAGCCAAGAACCGCGAGCATGCAACTCGACTCATCGCGGAAGGGCGGATGACGCCTGCTGGGCTGGCACATGTCGATGCGGCAATGGCGGATGGGCGCTGGGAAGCCGCCTATGCAGGACCGGCGGCGATGGTGATACCTCAGGACTTCCTTGACATGCTGGAGACGATGCCGGGCGCGAAGGCGTTCTTCGAGACGCTCGACCGCAAGAACCTCTATCCGATCTACTATCGGCTCCAAACGGCGAAACGGCCCGAGACACGAGCGAAGAGAATGACTCAGATCCTCGCGCAGCTTGAACGTGGCGAGCGATTTCACTGAGCTGCACGCGGATAATGTCGCAGCAGCCCCTTTATGGAATGAGCAGCTTAGGCCTGCTTGGTTAGGCAGACTGGCTCATCAGGACGCCGATAAACGTAACGGCCAGACATCCCACGAAGGCACTGAAGACAGCCATTCTCAAGGGGTAGAGGCCAGCCGCCCGAGCTTCTTGCCACACTCCCACCGGAAGATCCGGTGCTGCCAATAGGGGCTGAACAGCCAAAGGAGAGAGTAGCTTCTGCCTTCCCTTCGGCAGGCATGGCGGATGATGGCGTCATCAAGAATGACCTGCACAAGCACCAACGCTGTTCCGAGGGCAAAAAGAGTTATTGTTACGCCGTTCATGCAAAAGGGCTCTCTAACTGGCCAACCAATCGCAGTGAGTCATATCAGAACATCAACGCAATTTCCGAGAAGGCCATTTTGGAATGTCTCACTTTGATCCTTTGTTGATGAGCATCGTTCCGCGCCTGGCTGAGGTGCCGGGGGTTGTTGGGATTGTGCTTGGCGGCTCCCGAGCTAGGGGTACGGCGACCGAGGCATCCGACTACGATCTCGGGCTCTACTATGGTCCCGACAAGGCGCTGGACACCGAGCAGCTTCTTGCCGTCGTAAGAGGATTGGTCGACGACCCAGCCTCGGCGGCCGTGACACCTGTCGGGGGGTGGGGACCCCGTATCGTCGGTGGGGGATGGCTGTCGATCCAAGAGCGGAAGGTCGACCTACTGTACCGTGGCACTGAAGATGTTCGTGCTGTGATTGCAGACTGCCGAGCAGGGCAGATCTCAATGGGTTACCAACCTGGCCATCCCCATGGCTTTTGCTCGACGATCTGGATGGGCGAGGTTGCCATGTGCCTGCCGCTCCATGATCCAACGGGTGTGCTCGCCGAGCTGCAAACCGCCACCTCTCCGTATCCAGACGAACTCCGCGCCGCGTTGGTAAGGACCTTTCTGTGGGAGGTGCTCTTCAGCATTCAGAACGCAGAGATCGCGATCCCACGCCGTGAGAAGACTCATATAGCCGGATGTGTCTATCGGGCCTTGTGTTGTATTGGGCAGGTCTTGTTCGCGCTCAACCGGCGTTATTTGATCAATGAGAAGGGAGCCCTGATTGAGGTAGCTGGGTTTTTCTACACCATAGACAGACTTGCTGACCGGGCCGATGCCGTTTGGGAGGCCATAGGTAAATCCGAGTTCGCAGCCGCCTTAGGTAGCTTGAGAGCTCTCAATGGAGAGTTGCGGGCCTTGGTTCAGACGATCTCTTCAAGCGAATTGCTTAGCCTAGAGAACAGCTAATCCTGTGCGGCCAATTTCCGAGAAGGCCGTTTATAGAATGAGCGTTTAGGATGTAGCTTACAGGCACCTATTCCTAAGTATCGCACTGGGGCGAATGTCCATGAACCTGAAGAGCATCGCCAAGGGGCTGGCAGTCCTCAACATCGCAGCCTTCGTCTTAACGGCTGCTGCGGCTTGGCTCTTCGATCAGAGGTCTGCCACCGAGCTCCTCGATACCGCCACCTATGTGGGGCTTGGGATGGGAGCCCTGGGTGCGATCATGTTCGCGGGCTCTAGCAGGGGCGGATCTGAGGGAATGGCTGCTAGTGCGGCGGATCAGCCGAGCAGGGTCATGGATGCACTTTGGATGGACAGGAATGCTGGCATTTCGGCCGGAGCCGTGTTTGTCCTCGGCGGAGTAATCTGGGTCGGGATTGCATGGCTTGTGGCCGCGCTATTCGCATAAATTCGAGGCGCCGAATTTCGCAGAACACCCTTCATGGAATGCTTGATAGCGACTTGGTCATCTGCACACAGTTTTCAGCCACACCGGTCAATTCTGTTGGATCCCAACTACCCCGCGTCCACCCTGTTTTCTCGTAATACCCTACGGCATCGGCTACCGCATTCACGCGCAACTCGATGATCCCAAGGCGCAACGCCTCCGCATCAATAAGACCACTCATGATCCGGCCATGCCCTTCCCGCTGCCGCTCTGATCTGATGGCAACCAATCGTACCACCCCTAGAGAACCGCGCTTATCGAGCCGCACAACCCCAATGGGAGCGCCATCCAGGAGCAGGAGATAGGGCACATTACCCTCCACACGATCATCCGGATGGTTCTCATTGTATTCGAACTTATGTCGTCCAGGGGAAAACAGAACGGCACGTCTAATCGCGTGGAGTTGTCTCCAATCTTCTGCTGTCTCCACCCTCTTCAGCTCGTGCATGTGCCTTCCCCGCCGTTATCTGCCTCAATTGAGAGGTATGTACGCCCTCAGACAAGCACCAATTTCTGAGAAGCCCATTTATGGTACTGCTGAGCGACACAGCAGCGCCCCAAGGAAGCGTCTGTGTCGCTGGCTTCGTGACTCTATCGGTTTCTCTCACCTGAGAGCTGATACGATCTCACTGGTATCGTAGTAGAAGGGTGTCCCCTCAATCAGGCGCTCACCTTGAAACCGCAAGACCTCCGCAAACGGCTGCTTGATGGCCACCCCGCTGGTGCGGCCCGTCAGGTGGAGGGTACAGGCCATAAAGACCGTGTCGCCTTCCCGCGCTGCGGTGAGGCCTTCGACCCTCATATCGCTCCAGACCTCCCACATTTTATGGAAGAGGGCTCCAACGCCTTCCAGGCCCTTCCAGTCGCCTGGATAAGGCAGAGATGCCGGCTCATGGACCACCACATTGGGATGGAAGGCTTCAGCCAGGGCGTCCACATCATCCGACCCTGATCGGATGAACTTCATCTCGACCTCAAACATGCGCTCAAGAAGCTGCATGGCGGTCAGTCGGATGTGGGTATTTTCGTTCATCGTCATCCTCGCCTATAGGCCGGAAACACCGGCTCCGGTTCGTGGAGTAAGGATGCTTAGAGATGGAACTCGGGGAGTAACACCCGTTTCCTGCGATGCAGTTATTTGGCTCTGGAAGCGCGTACGCAATTTCGCGTAAGCGCCTTTATGAAACTGGTAGGATCCCAACAGGCCGGAGAGGGTGAATGGAGCGGTTTATCGTCATTTCTGGCTGCTCGGGCGGTGGCAAATCCACGTTGCTCGCCGAGCTTGATAGGCGCGGTCACGCCATCGTGGAGGAACCTGGTCGCCGGATCGTCCAACAGGAGCTCCAACAAGGAGGGACGGCGCTTCCCTGGAACGACGGACAAGCATTTGCACATCGTGCAATAGCTATGGCCCTGGAAGATCGAGCATCAGCCACCGCTCTGAATGGGTGGGTGTTTTTCGACAGGGGCTTGGTCGATGCTGCGGCTTTCCTACAGCACCTGACAAATGAGCCCGTTCTGGCTGCACTCGCTCAGTCGCATCGCTACCACCAAACTGTGTTTCTAACGCCGCCCTGGCCGGAAATTTATGTGAATGACCCAGAAAGGCGCCACGGCATTGAGGCAGCGGAAGCTGAATATTCTCGGCTGCTCGAAGCCTACCCAGCACTTGGATACAAAGTTTCTATTTTGCCCAAAGTCAGTGTATCGGAGCGTGCCGACTTCATCGAAAGGGCTTTAGCAGAGGCCTCCTCTTCCCGCGCGTGAGAATGGCACTCAATTTCCGATAAGTACCCTTTACGGAACCGGATAAAGTTGCATTCGAGCGCATTCAGAAGACTCCGTCGGCACATCCTAACGTGAGACAGTAACGAACCAGTCTAAGCCGCCGTTTTGCCTGGCCTGAGAGGGGTACGGATACTGAAGTGCACTTGGAGAACCGCTGACGCCAGAGCCGTCCAAGCGATCGTGTTGCGCACAAGGCAAATGATCCCCGACCAGCTAGAGTCAGCTCTGGGTCAATCTCTGCCCATCCTCTACCGTTCGCGAACGTCAGCTTCGACTAACAGCCCGTTTTGAAAGGGTGAGCACGTCCCGGTGATTGGTTGGGGCGGCGGCTGTTCGGAAGAGAATTCCCTTCCGGAGGCTGCGATGTGGACGCCTGACGCCCGGGCTTTGGTCGGTGATTTCGGAGCCGGACAGGCCCTCAGCGAGGATCAGTACCGCCTGCTTGAACCGCTCATCCCTCCCGCCAAACCGGGCGGGCGGCCGCGCACGACCGACATGCGGCGCCTGCTGGACGGCCTCTTCTACGTCCTCCGAACCGGCTGCCAGTGGCGTCACTTGCCGCCGCCTCCGGCATTCCCGCCCTGGCCCACCGTGTACGGCTATTTTCGAGCGTTTCTGCGGGCAGGTGTTTGGGAAGCCATGCGCCACCACCTGCTCGTCCTGCTGCGCGAGCAGGAAGGCCGTGATCCAAGTCCGACGGCAGTCATTCTCGATACCCAGAGCGTCAAGACGACCGAAAAGGGGGGACGGCGCGGGTACGACGCCGCCAAGAGGGTGAAGGGCCGCAAGCGTCACGTTGCGGTGGATACCTCCGGCTTGCTGCTGGGCGTGCTCGTCCATGCCGCCAATATCCAGGACGCCGACAGCGCTGGGGACCTGCTGAGGCGCCTCAAGCGCCTGTATTGCTGGCTGCAGGCCGTGTTCGCCGACAGCATCTACAACCGGCTCCCGGTCCTGCTTGCCTGCTTTCTGCTCGACCTGACCCTGATTGTGGTGCGCCGGATCGCCGGAACCGGCTTGATCATCCTGCCCCGCAGATGGGTGGTCGAAAGAACGCTCGGTTGGTTCGGTCGATGGCGGCGCCTGTCCAAGGACTATGAAGAACTGCCGGAGGTCTCCGAGGCGATGGTCACCTTGGCCGCCATCCGCCTCATGGTCCACCGCTTGGCTCATCCAAATCGAAAGCGTTTGCCTCCTCCCTGACTTTCAAAATGGGCAGTGAGACCGAGGCGAACTGGCGCGCCGTCGGGGCCGCTGCGCGAGCCGGAGCGGGTGTAGGAGTGGCTATGCAGCGGCCTGCAAAGCGCTGGATGCCGGTCCCGGCCATGATCGGGTCCCGGCGGGGCCGCTGCACGCTGGAGTACGCCGCTCGCGGGCTATTGAACCGCCGTGGCTTCGATCTCGATCAGAATGTCGGGATGATACAGCCGTGCGACGCCGAGCAACGTGCTTGCCTGACGGCAACCCGCCTGCGCCAGTCGCTCCATAATCAGGGGCCACGCCTCCATGGTTCGATCGACGTCGGTGGTGTAGAAGTTCAGACGGACCACATCGGACATCTTGAACCCGGCAGCGCCCAGGACGGCATCCACATTGTCCAGGGCCTGGGTGATCTGGGCGCGCATGTCCCCCGCATTGACCGGGTTCCCCTCAGCGTCCACCGACACCTGCCCTGCGCAATAGAGGACGCGCTGCGCGCCGCTGACATCATTCGCCTGAACGAATCCGTACTGGTCCTGCCATTGCCATGGATTGATAATTTTCCGTTCCATAATGACTTCCTCCGGTGCGCAAATCGGTGCTCGTCCAGTTCGGGCTGCGCGGCCGGGCTGTGCCCAGATCGTGCGCTGGCCACAACTAGAGACTACTCGCGATTTGCTGCCATGCGGAGAGAATTCGATCAGCAGGCTCTGCTTTCACCGAGCAGCTTCCTTCAGCTCTCCTCATAAACTGGCCGCATGGGAAACGTATGGTCCCATAAGTTCGCTGCTGGGGCTTCAAGCTGCCTTGCCGATCAGCGCAGCAAACCCTCATCGCTTCTCTTAACCTCTGAAGCAGTCCCCTTCTCAAACAGGCTCTAAGTTAGCCGCCCTCCGCCTAACTTCTCAGGAGTGCCAAGAAGAGACTTTCAGGCTGGTATCAACCCTCACGCTGGACCCGCAAGGGCTCACAGACTCGGAAGGGGGCAGTGCAGGCCGTTTGTGGGAACCAACTGATCCATGTCAGGGATCACCGGCGGATGGTACTGAGTTGCAGCCCATCATAGTCTGGGTGTTGCCTTCAAGCGGGTGTAAAGTGTGTTGTGGGGCTGGCACCGGAGGAGACTCCCATGCGGACAGGCTCACGCATTGCCCTGGTGGCGGTTCTGATGCTTTGCGCTGCTTCCCTTCAGGCTGAAACCGAGGACGAGGTGAAGGCGCAGTTCAGCAAGTTCGTTGCAGCCCAGAATGCTCATGATCTGAAGGCTGTGAGCGACACGCTGCTCGATTCCCCGCAGTTCCTCTGGATCACGCGAGGCGCGCCGGTGTGGGGCCGCGAGGCGGCTCTCAAGCGGTTCGAGGCGCTGTATCAGGGCACATGGTCTCTCGATCCCAAGACGGACGAACTCAAGGTGTTCGAGATCCAACCGGGCGTGGCCCAGCTCTACGTCCCCATCACCTTCATGATCGCGCCCGCCGGCCAGACCGCCCAACCCACCCGCTTCCTCATGAACCAGATCTTGGTCAAGACACCCGAGGGCTGGAAGGTATCGAGTATTCTACCGATTTCGGTGCCGATGCAGTGATCCGGTTTGACGCTCGGGTAAGGCGCGTAATTCCGAGAAGACGGTTTACGGGACGTCCTCGTCATACCTGCCAGTACTGGAGTAAGGTAGACCTTCGAATGGCCTGAGCTGATGGAGGCTGCGATGACGGAGCCGAAGACGTCGTTTCGCGACTTCGAGCATCAGGGCTGGTCGGACCAGGAAGTTGCAGCTAACTACCATGACCACTTCTCACCCCTTACAGCGCAAGTTATCGGGGCGCTTCTCGATGCCACCGGGGTCAGACCTGGGATGTGGGTCGTGGATGTCGCTACGGGTCCTGGCTATGCCGCAGCAGCGGCGGCCGAGCGCGGGGCCGAGGTCGTGGGCATTGACTTCTCCTCAACACAACTCGCCCTGGCGCGGCAGCTCTATCCCGACATCGAGTTCCGCCAGGGCGATGCGGGCGCCCTCCCGCTGCCCGACGACAGCTTCGATGCCGTAATCAGCAACTTTGGCATGCCGCATTTCCCTGATCCCGACGCCTTCCTACGCGAAGCATACCGCGTCCTGCGCAGCACCGGCCGAGTGGCCTTCAGTGCCTGGGCCTCCGCACAGGAATGCGTCGGCTTTGGGTTGATCTACAGCGCCGTGCAAGCCCACGGGCGGATGGATGTTCCCCTGCCGCCCGGCCCCAACTTCTTCCTCTTCGACGATCCAGCCCAGTGTGAACGCAGCCTCCAGGCGGCGGGCTTCGGGTCCGTGACCGTCACCAAAATCCCGCAGGTCTGGCGGGTGACGTCGCCGGATACGCCCCTCGACGTGATCCTGAAAGGCACTGTTCGGGCTGCCGCCCTGCTCCGGGCGCAGACACCGGTAGCCCTGGCGGCTATCCGCGAAGCCGTGCGCCAGGGCGTCGCCGCTTACGCACGGGACGGCGCGTTTGAGTTGATGATGCCGGCCGTTGTGGCTGCTGCTGAGAAGCCCTGAGCCTATGCGCCCGTGAAAAGCGACCAGAAAATTTGCAGAGTGGGAAATATGGAGTGGGCAGACCGCTCCGCACGGACGAGCAGCTCAGTCAACGAAGGTCCGCATCGGGTCAAACTTTCACATTCCGTGGAGTGCGCCCTTCGGAGTGGGCAGTGATCATGCCGCGGGATTGACCGTCTGCCGGGCGAGTTGATCCTCAAACTGCTTCGGGCTCAGATAGCCGAGGGCCGAGTGGAGCCTGCGGCTGTTATAGATCTCCTCGATAAAGTGCGGAAGGTCCTCGGCGACATCCTCAAGGGTCTCGTAGGCCATTGGGTAGACCGCCTCCACCTTGAGCGTCTTCATGAAGCTCTCCGCCTTGGCGTTGTCGTACGGATTGCCGCGCCGGCCCATCGAGCCGACCAGACCGGCGCCATCCAGGATCTCGCGATAGATCTCGGCCGCATATTGCGAGCCCCTGTCGGAGTGATGGATGCATCCAGGCGGAGGGTGTCGCTCGGCGATGGCGGCTTTGAGCGCTGCCACCGTGAGGCGGGCGTCGATCGACCGGCTGAGCGCATAGCCCACGACCCGGCGCGACCAGGCATCGAGAATGATCGCCACATAGACAAAACCTGCCGTGATGGCGACATAGGTGATGTCCGCCACCCAGAGCTGATTGGGGCCGTCTACCACCCGATCGGCTGCCCGGTTCGGGAAGATCGGGCCGTCATGATTGCTGTCCGTCGTGGCAACGAAGCGGCGGCGCATGCGCGGCTGCAGATCATGCTCGCGCATCAGGCGGCGGATCTTCTTGTGGTTCACAACCATACCGGCCTGCCGCAGGGCCGCGCCCACGCGCCGGTAGCCATAACTTTCGAACTCGTCGCAGATGGCGGCGATCGCCTCGACAATGGCGGTGTCGTCGGCAGGAGCCGTCGGCTCATCGTAATAGGTGGAGCGGGGCAGGCCCATCAGTCGGCATCCTTCTGAGACGGAGAGACCACCGGGCCGATGATGGCGGATGTAGGCGCGCTTCTCTGCCGGGGTGCGTGCTTCAGAGCCCCCTTTAGAAACTCGAGTTCGAGAGCCTGTTTGCCAACCAGCCGCTCGAGGGCGGCAATCCGCGCCTCGTACTCCTGGAGCAATGCGGCTGCGGCCGTGTCCTCGTCGAGGGCGCCGGCCTCGTACTTCCGGACCCAGATCCGGATCAGGTTGCGCGACAGGTCATGGCGCTTGGCCAGGCTGTGCAGGGGCTCGCCGGCGAGGTAATTCTGCGCAACCTGCCGTTTGAAGTCGATGCTGTGGGTGCGGTTTTTCACCATGGGCTTCAGTCTCCGAAAGCCCGGCAGACCCGGTCAACTCCTCAGTCCAGATCTGTCCACCTCAAGGGGCGCACTCCACCGGCCTCTCCATGAACGTCAGCTCTTAACCGCCAAAGCGGACCAAGCTCTTTGGTCCGGGAAGTGCCAGGATGAGACATTCGCAATCCCAGGATCCTTGACAGCTCAACGGTATGATTGACGCTGCGAGGGCAATCTGGAAGTCTTTCCTTGCGATGGACCAGCTATGATTAGCCATTCCTGAACCGCCGCCCCTGGATTGCCTTGAGAAGCTGCGCTGAGATTGCTCATGGACAGGCGTGATCAGATTAGGAAGATCGCCATCTTCGCGGACGGCACGGGCAACGCCTTCAGGAACCGGGAATCGAACATCTGGCGGCTCTACACCGCGCTCGATCTCAAGGGTCCGGACCAAGTCGCAGTGTACATCCAGGGGGTGGGGACGGCCGGCTTCAGACCCTTTGCCATGTTCGATGCCGCAACCGGTATTGGTGTGCCCTCCAACGTTCGCAAGCTGTATCGCTTCCTGTGTTGGAACTGGCGGCCAGGCGTCGACATCTACATGTTCGGATTCAGCCGTGGGGCTTTCACGATCCGCACGCTGATCGGCCTGATTGCGAGCCAAGGTCTCCTCCCAACCGAAATCGACGGCGCTCAGGTCTCGCGCGCCGAGATGAGGCGCAATGCCAAGGCGGCCTGGCGAGCGTATCGCGCCGAAAAGGTGACCTGGCGCAACAGTTTCCCGACCATCCCGATCACCCGCGCCATCCGCGACGCCGTTCTGGCGATCTATCGTCGCCTTCTCCGGCAGCGGAGCTATGCAGCCGTTCGCGCCGCCATAGACCCTTTGAGACGGAACGTACGCATCAGGTTCGCCGGCCTCTTTGATACGGTCGAAGCCTATGGCGTCCCGATCGAGGAGATGAGGACGGCGATCGACAAGGCCATCTGGCCGATATCGTTCCGCAATCGTGTCCTCAGCGACAAGGTGGATTTCGCGCGGCACGCTCTCGCCCTCGATGACGAGCGCACGACGTTTCATCCGCTGCGTTTCGATACGACGCATGAGGGCCCTTGGGCAGCCAACGCCCGCATCAAGGAGGTCTGGTTTGCGGGCGTTCACTCGGATATCGGCGGCGGATACCCTGAGGATGCGCTGTCGTATGTGCCGCTGACGTGGATGATCGAAGAGATCGCCGCGACTGCCCCGGGACCGGAAGGCGGTTTGCGTCTTCTGCCCGGTGCCCTCGACGCCTTCCGCAAACAGGCCTCGCCGCTCGCGCCGATCCATGACTCGCGGCAAGGACTTGCCGTCCTCTACCGCTATGATCCAAGGCCGATCGCATCGGGGGCAGAAAGCGGCGGCCCGCCGGTGATCCACCACTCGGTCGCCGAAAAGATGGTGTACGGCACCGAGCATTATGCGCCCTTGACTCTCCCCAAGAGCGCCTATGTCCTGATGCCGGATGGCATCCGGCACCAGATTTCGGGGTTCGACGCCGAAGACTATCGAAAGCACTCCTCCTTGGCGCTCCAGCATCCGGCTGATGCGATGCCGGCGATCGACGCCGTTCAGCGACTGAACGAACCGAATGAAGCCTTCGTCGCCCTAACGCGCGACATGATCTGGTGGCGCAGGGTCGCCTATTTTGCTCTGCTCGCCGCAACACTCGTCCTCATCGGTCTTCCGGTCACCGCGTCGTTGTTAAGCGATGCTCTCGATGCCGTTGTGCGCAGCCTCGCATCGGCAGTCGGGCGTGAGGACCTCGCGGCATGGGCGCAGAGAAGACTGGACGATGCCCGCGATGGTCTCAGTTCGAACCTGACCGATCTGTCCACGACGTTCGGCGGCCTGGTTCCGAGCTACGCGAAAGGCTGGGTTGGAGCCCTTGTGACCCAACCGGTGATATCGCTTGCGATCATCATTGCGGTGCTCGGCCTTTATCGCGTGAACGGCCGCCTGCGCGATCGCATCGCCGACAATGCACGTTGCGTCTGGTTCTTCGAAAAACGCCCCGATGGAAAGGCGTCCCTGCAGGCCCGCGAGCCCAAGCCGGAAGAGCCGGGTTTTCTCGTCACTGTGGCGCGACGCCTGAGGCAATCGCGCGTGGCCGCTTTCCTGTACACGATGGCGTCGCGCTACGTTCTGCCAGGAGCCACGCTCGTCGTCATCGTGGGATTGGCCGCGGCCCTCGTGGGCCGGGCCGTGCTCAATTATCGATCCGGCGCAGGCGGCGTGTGCAAGGAAACCGCGGAGAAGAACCTGCTGCGCCAGCCCAAGGACGGCGTCGCGAACTTGGCGGAGGGTTTCCACACCAGCAATCCTTGCTGGGGCACCGGCATCTACGTCGACAAAGGACGCCTCTACACGGTCTGGGTCGAGATGTCCGAACCGTATCTCGACGGTCGGAAGGTCGTAGATATCATGGGCTTCCGCGATACCTCCCCGCTCTATCTTCTCGGGCTGCCGCTCCGCCGCTGGTGGACGGCCGACTGGTTCCAGCCCATTGCCCGGATCGGTCACAGGGGCAATGTGGAGTGGGCGCTGCAGGCGAGCGATGGCGCAACGGCCCCGGAACTGGCCGACGACGCTGAAATCTCACAGGAGGGCGCGTTCTCAATCTGCGGAGGACCATCCGGTTTGGACGGCGCCCAAGTCCAGGAGATTCAAGCCCGCAAGGGCATACGAAAGAGCTTTGTGTCTCAGTTCCAAGCGACTGCGAGCGGTGAGCTCTTTCTCTACCTGAATGACGCCATGACGGCGGTGCCATTCGGGCCGCTCGTCACATGTTTTTATCGAAATAACGGCGGAGCCGCTAAGGTCACGGTCGAGTTAATGCCCAGCCCCCAACCGCCGCCGCCACAGCCGTATGATTTCTCGCAAAATCGCTGACTGAACTACGGATTGGCTGCAGACCAAACGCGCAGTGGGCGCCAGGGGTGGCGCTTGTCGAGCATTACCGTCATTCTCTCGAGCACTGTTTCCGGCCTTAGCACACGGTAATCTGGATTCAAGAATAGATGCGCAACTGACCGAGCCTACCGGGAGCCCTCGACGAAAGAGGCGCCCTCAGCCTGCCAGTGCTAAAGGTCCGTTGAGGCTCAATCACAGAAGAAAACAGGGCTGCTCCGAACATCCGCTCTAACCTCCCAACCAGGCTAACAAATCCGCACTTTTGAGGGTGAGGCGGATTAATGGTCCCTTTCAGCAAAAAGCTGAGGCAAACTCGAAAAGCAAAGGCATATGTTGCAAGCAGTTAGCGAAAGGCGTGAGGCATCCTTTGGCGGCGTCTACATGTGTGTGGATGTGGACGCTCGCATAGGATAGCCCTAATTCGGCAAAGTGCTTACTCAGTGCGCGCATCGGTCCGCCTCACCCTCTGAAACGTGAGAGGAAGCTCGTCTGCAATCCTATAGGAAGCTCGCCAATCTGATCGAACCGAGAGGCCGCCCAACCGGGCGGCCTTTTCTTGTGTCGGTCCATGGAGCTTTGTCGGGTCTCAGGCCCGTTGCGGACACTCGGCGTACTTCAGGAACGTGCCATAAAACGACCTTCCCGCCCTTTTGCCCGATCCGGTCTGGCAGCAGGGTTGTTTGCTACCTATATTCGGCGTCGGGGATGGCGGGAGCTGACGGTGTCGGGACTTATGCGTGTCGTCCTATGGGACGTAGAACACGGCGCGTGCGCGATGATCCAACACGTCACCCACACCCCACAGGGGGAAGTCGGCGGCCGACTAGCCATGATCGATTCCGGAAGTGCTAGTGATTGGAACCCGAGTTTCTACCTCCGGAACAGACTTCGCCGGACGATCGTAGACTACCTCTTCATCACCAATGCCGATCAGGACCACATGAGCGACCTCAAGGGCCTTGAGGATGCCGGGATCGGGATAAGGGTCCTGAGTAGGAACCCAAGTTATACGGGAAACCAGCTTCGCGCGATCAAGATGCTGGGAGGGCCGCTCAGCCAGGATGCTGCGTGGTATGCCGACGCCTGCGACACCTTCGACCAACCAGCCACCGAGCCGTTTGACCAGTACATGAACGGCATCACGGTGAAATGCTTCTGGAACAGCTATCCCTGGTTCACCGATACGAACAACCTGTCCCAAGTCGTTTTCGTGAAGTATTGCGGTTTCTGCATCCTCTTCCCAGGCGACTTGGAGAAGGACGGCTGGCGGGCCCTGCTTCGGAGACCGGATTTTCAAGCGGAGCTCATCGGGGTGAACGTGCTGGTGGCCTCCCACCATGGGCGCGAGAATGGCTTCTGCCCCGAGGTCTTCGACTACTGCCAACCGCAATGTGTCGTCATCTCGGATAAGCCCATCGAGCACCAGACCCAGCTGACGGTTCCGGACTACCGCGACGTGATTGCTGGAAACGGGGTCATCGTCAGGACAACGGGAAAGATCCGGCATGTCCTCACGACGCGCCGCGACGGAACAATTTCGTTCGACGTTTTTGATAACGGGGACTTTGCCATCGATACCGAGTATGCCGCATGAAACCACTCACGGCAGATCTGATGAAAAGCCGTAACTTGACGTGGCTTGTCATGCTGGCCCTGCTTGATATGGGCCTCGTGCTGACTGTGGTCGTCCCAGAGCTTCTCCAAGATCTGACGCTTTCTAGGATGGCCGCCCTGCGTTTGGCGATAGCCCCAGTCCTACCTTTCGTCGTTCTGCTACTCTCGAACGTGATCCCCGTGAACCTTAAGGCGATCCTGGTGTTCTGGAAGCTCGAGAATCCCCTGCCCGGATCTGAAGCCTTCACCAGACATGGTCCGGCGGACCCACGGGTCGACATGGCAACGTTGAAGAAGAACGTTGGTGCGTTCCCAACAGACCCGGCCGAGCAAAATGCGAAGTGGTATCGGCTTTATAAGATGGTCGAGAACGAGGGGAAGATCGTCGAGGTCCAGAAACAGTTCCTGTTATTCCGCGACGCGGCGGCGATGTCTCTGCTGCTCACCGTCTTCACGCCTCCCCTTCTGTGGGCCTTCGGCGCAAACAAGATCACGGCCCTGTGCGGGGGAGCGGTCTTCGCAGCGCAGTTCCTTGCATGCGCCGTGAGCAGCCGGAATAACGGGATCCGATTCGTCACGAGCGTTCTGGCAATCCACGCGTCACGGCGAGTAACCACGCCAAGGAAGACGACGACACGCGGCAAGGCAAAGTCCTAAAAAGCCGTCGGCCAGCAATGAGAGCCGCTGGTTGGGCGAACTGCGGGGCTGACCTTACCAGAAGACTTGTTGCTCATCCTCCGGATCTGGCGGTAGGAGGGAAGTCCCCACAATGGCAAGGAACCTCCATGATCCGCAGTTTCCGCCTCCCGGTCGCAGGCCTCCTTTCCCTTGCCGCGACGGCCGCCCCAGCTCAGTATGCCGGACCTGGCCCGCGCATCCAACAGCAGGGTGACAGAGTGGTCAGCCTCTCGCGACTTAGCGACGGTGAGGGATGCCTCCCGGGCAACACCCAAGGACGCGTCGTCAAGCGGAACTTCGCGTCGAACGGCATGGCCCTCTTGAACGTCATCATAGAGACGAACGACGGGTCTCGCGAGCTCATTAACATCGATGAAGAACAGATCAACAAAGCCATCCCGAGCGCGCAAGGTGTGATCCTACAGGGCCTCCAATCCCTCCTGAAGGAAGGTAACCAGGTTGTCCTCCGAGCCTTCTACTGCGGCGCGGCCGGGCGCGTTGCTGTACTTGAGAGCGTCAGACTGCAAGGCCGCCCGCGGCGGTGAGGGGCAAGTCCAATCCATTATGGATCGAGGACTGAAACCTATTGAGCTCATGCCTATGAAGGTCGGCTCACGCCGCCAATGCGGAAATCCGGACAAGGTCCGCCTCGTGCCAGGAGCTGTCCTTCCTGCCGGAGAGACACAAGGCAGAAGCTTGTCGCAGGCGCCCTCGTCAACGGCCAAGAACGGGCAGGAACGCATCGACCATACTGGAGCGGCGCCACTGCAGATCGTGCTCGGGCGGGGACGAACGCAGCCCTTCATGCGGCAGGTAAGGATGACGGTCAGACCGCGCCGATATGGTCGGCGGTTGGGTCGCCCAAGATGGGGACGAACTCAGGTTGGGCCATTGCCCAGCAACTCAAGCGCTTTCAATCCAGCATCTGCCCATGCCACAGGAGAGCCCGCGTTCGGATGACCTAGCCCGCTATTGAGGTGGAAGACAGAAGTGAATAGCCCCTTGCTTACCCCGGGCGAGATGTCAGTTCCACTGGGGAGGGACATGCCGGAACAGGTGCCTGCGAGCTTCCTCATCCATTTCAGTCTTGAAAGCATGCTGATTCTTGAGCGCAATTGCGGCCTGAGCCGCCGGGCGGGCGCTGATTTCGTCAAGGAGCCGCTTCAGGTTCGGGAGCATCGTCCAAGCGTCCTCACCTAGGATGAATGGCACCATCCGCACCCAGCCCCAGACAGCCATATCGACAATCGTGTAGATCCCGCCGAGCATGTAGGGGCGCTCCGCAAGGCGGGCATCGAGAATGCCGTAGTGGCGTCGTGCCTCGAACAGATACCGATTGACAGCATACTCTTTTGGTTCTGGTGCATCTCGCTTGAAGTGAACAGCCTGCCCTGAGAAAGGGCCGACGCCTGTTGCCACGAACATGAGCCATGACAGGAGTTCACCACGCTCAACCGGATCCTTGGGAGGCAGGAACCGTCCGGTCTTCTCAGTAAGGTAGAGCAGAATAGCATTCGAGTCGAAGACGGTTGCACCAGTGTCTTGGTCAACGATGGCCGGCACTTTCGCGTTGGGGTTGACCGTCAGGTAGTCTGGGTGATGTTGCTCGCCCTTACGGGTGTCCACCGGCTTCAGCTCGTACGGCAAGCCCATCTCCTCCAGGCAGAGGGCAACCTTCATCGGGTTCGGGGCCAGGTTGTAGTAGAACGTAATCATGCGAGATCTCCAGCAGGATGGGGCGAGCCCCGCAAAGGAACTCAAGGTCCCACAACAAGAGAGCAGCTTAGTGGGTGCTGACCGTCAAAGTTTCGTTAGGAGTCAAGCAAGTGCAGCCGCCGCAGGTTTCGGGCGCTTGAGCCAATCATCCGCGAATTGTGCGGGAGTCCCTTTATGGAATTCAGTGAAATCGTGCTATCATGTAACTGAGAGCATGCTCTTGGATGAGAGGAGATTGCCATGGGCGCACCGATCCAGAGGCTCTGGCACCGCATCTCCGGTTTGCCGTTCTTAAGCATCTTCCGGGGTCACGAGCCTGTGCTTGGCCCACCGGAGAGTCCGGACAAGGTGGCGCTGGATAAGGTGGCGGTCACGTTCAAGGAGTGCGAGGGCGTCTGCGAGCCGACGGCCCAACAGATCGAGGCGAAGGAACGCGAGCGCGCAGATCGGTTCAAGGGCGGTCAGCTCTTGCCGATCATGGGATTTGGGGGCGGATCACCAAGTCCCCCGTCTTGAACAGCGGACATGACAAGCCAAGTTCGCGCCGGTGAGTGAGCTGGTGTGGTCACAGTTGGACCAGGAAAAAGCCGAGTGCGCCTATGGTGACAAGTGCGGCACCGATCCACTTGGTGACTTTGAGTATTCTTAGTCTCTCACCGCGTTCGGCTCGACGAGCAGCCCGTTCTTCCGGGCTCCTGGGCTGATCCCGTCGCTGCTGCTGCATCGCAAAGAGCTCGGGCGTCTGGGGGTGCCCAATTGCCGAGCCGTCCTCCATCTCGACGGTATAGGAGATCACTAAGACGACCAGACCAGTGATAAGAACCGCGAGGGAGCCGACAGCGACCGTCAGCACGGCCAAGAACGCGCACACGGCCAAGCAGAACAACAAGGCCATCACATTCGCTGCAATTCTTCCGAAGCGCATTTTGGCAGCTCCTAAAGGTAAACTACCACGCGAGCAGCGACCACGAACGCGGAAAGCAAAGCCTTCATTTTCGCAGGACCCGACACAACGGAACGCAGGGCCAGCCGCATTCGGCGTCATCCTCGCACCTGGCGAACCACCGGGTGGTTTGCAATGGGCTCATCGACTGCCCTAAGCGCGACTGTGTAACCACCGGCTCACCTCAGACGAGCGGGTACCCGGCCTCCTTCCGCCTAGTGCCAGCAGCGGCCGTTGCCGCTTTAGACACCGGAGCAGTGTGGATCAGAGATTTTTGCCTGACCAAAGGCTAACCTCTGGACTGGATATGACCTGCAAGGAATGCAGCGTCCTCGCCGACCCCGGCCAGCAGGGACGACTTGCGTTTCGACAGCCACGGCAAGCCAACGAAGTAAAGCCCCGGGACCTGCGTGATCCCTCGCTCGTGGGTTGGTGCCGAGGCTTGCCCGGCGCCCCCTGTTGAAAAGACCGGCAACTGAACCCAGCCGAAGTCATACCGAAAGCCGCTGGCCCAAATCACCGATGTGATCCCGGCAGCCCTCAGGTCCAGTTCCAGGATCGGAGCGGAGACCTCCCGTGGATCCGGCAGCCTCACCTGCGTGTCCTCGTCCTCGGGCGCATCGAGCCCGTTCTGCCGGACATGCTCATCCACGGCATTCGTGAACTGGGTGTACCACTTGTCGCCACGCAGCAGGGTTGCACCAAGATCCGCGGCCAAGCACAGCTTGCCGTCCTCGCCGTTGATCACATGGCCGAGGAGAACTACCCCAGCTTGGGCCAGGCGGCGCAGGTTCAGGTCATGGCCTCCATTAACCCCAGTCAAGAGCGGTGAGACCCGCTCGGGCGGGCGATGCTCGACGGTGCGGTCGAACTCCCCGAGCGCGAATTCCCAGTACGCAAAGTCGCGGCCGCGGTAGCAGCGCGGCACCGGGCGATGAGCGCCAGCGGCGAGGTAGACCCGGCGGCCACTCGGCAGGAGATCTTCCGCGATCTGGCATCCTGATGCCCCGGAACCAACAATGAGGACTGCTTCCGGCGGCAGGTCGGCTGGATTGCGGTATCGGCTGGAGTGGAGCTGGAAGACGATCTCTATGGCGGCTGCAAGCGCCTTTGGGATGCGGGACACTGATAGGGACCGGTCGCGACCACCACGTTGGAGGCCTCGATGGTTCCATCCTCTGTCTTGATCAGGAAGCGAGCCGATCCCGGTCGCTGTCCGAGGGCAGTCACAGAGGTCCCGCAGCGCAAGGGCGCCTGGATAAAGGCGGCATAGTCCTCGATGAAGCGAACAACCTCATCGCGGGGCGCAAACCCGTCCGGGTCCGGTCCTTGGTAGACATAGCCTGGCAGTCGCAGGGTCCAGTTCGGGAACTGGAAGGCCAAGGTGTCCCACCTTTGGCTCCGCCATCGTTCCGCGACCCGGTGTCGTTCAAGGATGATGTGCTCGCAACCGTGTTGGCCCAGGTGATAGCTCACGGCGAGCCCGGCCTGGCCGCCCCCGATGACGACGGTATTGCAACTGTTGCTGGCCACTGGCGCTCCTGGCGGGGTCTCCTGCGGGAAAGCGAGCCGGACGACCGGCCCGCTGGTTGAGGAAGGCCTGATGTAAGGTGTCAGGCGGCCATTGCCCCTTGGCCCGGAACGCTCACGACGACCTCGCCCATGGTTACTTCCGGCTCACCTTCATATGAGTCGCTGAGATTGTCCTTGATCCAGGCCATGGCGCGCTGATGCGCCTCCCGCACCGCATCCTGCGTGTCAAACAGGGTGATCGACACGCCGACGTCGTTGCCGCCGTTGATGACGTAGTAGCCCCGGAACCCGGGCGATTGCCGCAGGATCGGCGCGAGGCCGGCCTCGGCTCGCCGGGCGACCTCCTCGACCGAGCGCATTTTGTTGAACTTGCGGATTACGGCGTACATGAGAGCCTCCCGTTCGAGATCACCCCGCAGCCGAGCGCATCATACCACGAATGCCTATGACCTGAGCACCCAATGTCCGACTTCCTAGAGTCTGCAATGGGTCAAACTCGGTAGGAGCACGGGTTCGAACGAAAGTCCGCTCATCCAAGCAGTGCGGAAGTAAGACTAAGGTCAGCCCCACGCCAGGAGAGGCTCTTCCCGGGTTCCATTTTATGTCCCGGAAAGACGCTCCTCGCGCACTCGGTCGTCTAAAGCAGCGCTTCACCCCGGAACATCGGGCTGCAACTGCCGCCGACACGCGAGTGATAGCCATCCTCGGTGCACCACGACGTCACGTTGAGCAAGCTCGGCCGGCCCATCTCGACGCCCTGTGTGATGGTGAAGGCGGCCTTGTCTCCACCATCGAGCGAGAGCAGCAGAGCGCCGAGCGTGGCGCTGGCGCTACCCGTCGCCGGGTCTTCCCAGGTGCCTGCGAGCGGTGCGAACATCCGTGCTCGGATTGTGTCGCCGTCACGCGCATAGAGGAACAGCGACAAGCGTCCAGCCAATTCGCCATGCAGCCGCACGAGCTTACGAAAAGCGGTGAGATCGGGCGTCGCTCTGGCAAGAGCTTCCGGCTCGACCTGCGTCAGCACGAACTGGACGCCGACCGAGGCTTGCACCGGCTTGTGGGCTGCTGTGACAATATCAGGGACGGAAAGCCCAGCGCAGGCGGCGATCCCGTCGATCGGCAACTCCATACCGAGGGACAAGGCCTGCGGCGCCGCAATAACTGCCCCTGTCACCGCTCCGATCGCATCGCGCTCCACAGCGATCTCGACGAGGCCAGCCTTCTGCTCGAACCGCAGCACACCGTCGCGGTCCCGGCCATGGCGCGCCAGCACACAAGCCGTGCCGACATTGGGATGGCCGGCAAAGGGCATCTCGGCCGTGCGATGGAAGATGCGCACGCGGGCGTCATTGGCCAGATCGTCTGCTGGCAGGACGAACGTTGTCTCGCTGTAGTTCATCTCCGCCGCGAGCGCCTGCATCTGTGCGTCGGAAAGCCCGCGCGCATCGGTAAAGACAGCCAGCGGATTTCCACCGAAGGGGCGATCGGTGAAGACGTCTACAGTCTCATACGGAAAGCGGGGCATGGCAGGTTCCAAAGACGGAGCGGATTCAACCATTTCCTACCAGCCAAGCCGGCTGAAAACTAATTCAGCAACGGAATGTGACTGATCACCTTTGCTGATTGTCGGAGCTGGCCTGATTGGCTTTCTGTGTTTGGTGTTGCAACGCCTAGAGCCACCGGACGTTCGCCCCGAAAGTCTGCACTGGGGTCAACTAGCGACGTAGAGGGGAAGCATGTGAACGTCCGCTCTTCTTTCCCAACCAGACTAACAAATCCGCACTTTTGAGGGTGAGGCGGACCAGTGGGTCGTTTCAGGAAAAGTCTGAGGCAAACTCGAAAAACAAGTGCATACGCGACAAGCGGTTAGCGGAAGCCGTGAGGCATCCTTTGGCGGCGTCTACAGCTGCTGTGGTGAGGACGCTCGCATAGGATAGCCCTAATTCGGCAAAGTGCTTCCTCAAAGCTCGCATCAGCCTGCCTCACCCCCGGAGGCGGGCTTTTGCTTTCGGGTGCAGATGGCCAACATTGGCTCTGTCACCGGTGGGCCAACTTCCCTGCAATAAAGCGAGAGGCTGGACAAGTTCTGTAAACCGCTAGCAGCCCATATGCGGTCAAGGCACAACCGCCTGGACGTTCTGAGGGCGGCCACTGGAGGTGCGAGCCAAAGACAAGGGGTATAATCACCTGTATTCAGTCGCTGGTTGAACGCAGCCTCTCAGTCGCGACCCAGCAGACAATCAATGAACGCCCGCAGCGCCGGTGAGACATGGCGGCGGTTCGGGTAGTAGAGGCGTAAACCTGGGAAAGTCGGGGAATAGGGCTGGAGCACCCGAACCAGTCGCCCTTCGGCAATCCAGTCATACATGCGCTCATCGAACACATAGGCGATGCCCATGCCTTGGAGGGCACCCTGAAGCACCAGTTCCGGGTCCGTAGCAATCAGGGGCCCCTCAACGGCGACTTCGAACTCCGTGCCCTTATGCTCGAACTCCCAGCGATACAGGCTGCCATCGGTCGGCCAGCGCCAGTTGAGGCAGCTGTGACGATGAAGATCGGCTGGTGTCTGCGGAATGCCGTGGCGGGCAAGATAGTCAGGCGAGGCCACCGCCAGCATCTCCATGTCAGGCGTGAGACGCACGGCGATCATGTCCTTCTCGAGGTACTCGCCAATGCGGATACCCGCGTCGAAGCGACCGCTCACGATGTCAGCCAGGGAATCCTGAACCACCAGGTCCAGCACGATCTCCGGATTCTTGCGGTGAAACCGGCCGAGGCGCGGCGCGATCAGGCTCACGGCTGCCACGCGTGGCACATTGATGCGCAGCACCCCAGCAGGGCGGTTGCTGGTTGCGACTGCCTCAGCCACCGCATCATCGAGCTCTTCCATGGCCGGTGCCAGGCGGGAGTGGAGCCGCGCCCCTGCTGCTGTCGGAGCCACACTGCGGGTGGTCCGGTTCAGGAGACGCACCCCCATGCGCTCCTCCAGCTGACGGATGGTTTGGCTCAAAGCCGATGGGGTAATCCCCAGATGTGCCGCTGCCCGCACAAAGCTCTTGTGCTCCACGACGGCCGCAAAGGCATTGAGGCTAGCAAAGTCGGACGCCCGCATTATCCCTCTTTGGCTTAATAACCTGCGTAGATAATGCCGGATTATCTAAATTCTGCCAGAGGGCATCTTACAGGGCAGACCCGCCGCCATCGCGGGCTTTGCTGAATGGAGTTCCGCATGAACCAGCCTCTGACCCTCCAATCCTATCGCCTGCTCGGCCGCTCGGGCCTGCGTGTCTCACCGTTAGCTCTCGGCACGATGACCTTTGGAACCGACTGGGGCTGGGGCGCCGATGAGACCGAAGCTCGCCGCATCTTCGACATGTATGTCGACCGGGGCGGCAACTTCATCGACACCGCCAACCAGTACACCAACGGTTCTTCCGAACAGCTGCTGGGGCGGTTCGCGGCCGGAAAGCGGGACAGCCTGGTGCTGGCCACCAAATACACGGCAGCGACCCGGCCAGGCGACCCGAACTCGGGCGGCAATCACCGCAAGAGCATGGTGCAATCCGTTGAGACCAGTCTGAAGCGGCTCAAGACTGACTACCTTGATCTGCTTTACCTGCATGCCTGGGATTTCACGACTTCCGTCGAGGAAGTGCTCCGGGCGATGGACGATCTCGTGCGGCAGGGCAAGGTGCTCTATCTGGGTGTCTCGGATATTCCGGCTTGGCAGGCAGCTCGGTTGCAGACCATGGCGGACCTTCGCGGCTGGTCGCCGCTCGCTGCCCTGCAGATCGAATACAGCCTCGTCGAACGCACCGGTGAGCGTGACCTGATTCCAATGGCCGTGGAACTCGGACTGGGGGTGCTCCCGTGGTCGCCTCTCGCCAGCGGGGTCCTCACCGGCAAGTACAGCCGTGCGGATCTCGGGGCTGCGGTCTCCAGCGACCCGGTCGGCACCCGACGCAACGTCGCCGCGGCGAATGGTTCGCTCACGGAGCGGGCCTTGAACATCGCCGATGTGGTCGGCGAGATCGCAGAGCAGATGGACCGCACGCGAGCCCAGGTCGCGCTGGCCTGGACACTGCTCAATCCCGCGGTGACCGCGCCGATTCTGGGAGTGCGCACCATTGCCCAGTTGGAGGACAACCTCGGAAGCCTTGAGGTCAGCTTCAACGAGGCCCAAATCGAGCGCCTGAATGCCGTCAGTGCCATCGAGCTTGGCTTCCCCCACGATTTCCTGCGTCAACCGATGGCGCGCTATGTCGTGACTAGCGGGGTGGATGTCCGGCCACGTGTCTGACCCGAAGATCATCGCGGCTTATTTGCGCGTGATGTCAGCCCTGAGTGCGATAGTGAAACCTCACCATCGCCGCGCCTTCCTCAAGAGCTGGCGCTCCGGGCCTCGCTTATTCTAGCTCCTAGCCTCGTCTCATAATCAGCCCTCCACAAAATTCGAGCTGACTGAGCACTCTCGACGGTGGGGCAGACTGATGGCGTATTTCGGCGAGAGGCTGAGGCAAACTCGAAAATAGAGCGCCGGCCGTACAAACCCTTACCGGAGGACCTGCGGCATCCTTTGGCTGCGTCTACATGTGGACGCTCGCATAGGATAGCCACAATTCGGCAAAGTGCTTCCTCAAAGCTCGCATCAGCCTGCCTCACCCACTGAAATGTGAGACGAGGTTCCTCTGCAATCGGAGCGAACGCTCGGGGACCTGACTGAAACAAGAGGCCGCCCATCCGGGCGGCCTTTTCTTTTGTCGGTCAATGTAGCTTTGTCCGGTCTCAGGCCCATTGCGGACACTCGGCGTACTTCAGGAACGTGCCAGGAGCGGCCATTCGCGTCTTGTGCCCCGGACCGCCTTCGTCGGGAGTGGACGGTCAGGAAGTCACCAACACGAATACTCCGCCTGAAGCCGATGTCGCTGAGCAGAATAGTTCCAAAGGGTCAACCCGACGCTTCATAAGGCCCAGCTTAACTCGGCCGGGCCGTGCTAGACTGGGACAGGGCGCGGGGGTCCCAAAGGCAAGCGCATTGCCGTCATCTCGATCAAGTCTTCGAGACCTACCAAGGGACGAACCATGAAGCATCGCAGCATTTCCGGCCTGGCGCTGGTCCTCGCGACCGCCGGCCTCTTCGTCGGTAAGATTGAAGCCACAGCCCAGACGCCCCCCGCAATCCCTCCGGCGATCACCACACCGGACAAAGTCGAGACGCGCCTCGGCACGCTTGAGTTCAGGGACGGCGTGCCGAGCAAGGCAACCCTGGACAAGCTCTACGACAACCTCGACTTCACGTACGCGTTTCGCGCGTTCATGGACAACATGCGGGGCGTCAGCATCCACGCCCTGCGCAACGGCATGCAGAGCATCGGGGTCAAGGACAATGAGGTCCTCGTCTTCTCCGAGCTGATGGACGCCAAGTCGCTGTTCCTGACCGCCAATGCCGACACGATCTACGTCATGGGCGCCCTCGATCTGACCAAGGGGCCGATGGTGCTGGAAACGCCACCCGAATTCCTCGGCGTCGTGCAGGACGCCTGGTTCCGCTGGGTCGTCGACCTCGGACTGCCCGGCCCTGACCGCGGCGTGGGCGGCAAGTATCTGATCGTGCCGCCGGATTACAGCGGTCCGCTGCCCGAGGGCGGGTTCTTCGTCGCGCGCGCCAGGACGAACACGATCCTGTGGTTTGGTAGGTCGTTTCTGGAAAACCATAGTGATCCCAAGCCAGTGGCCGAGACCATCCGCAAGTTCACCAAGGTCTACCCTTATGAGCCTGGCGGGGTCGGCACGCCGATCGCCGAGTTCCTGGCCGGCAATGCCAAACTCGGACGGGTCACGCCGCCGCCACCGACCGTGTTCCATGAAGGCAGCGGCAAGGTGATGAACACCATTCCGCCGAATGACTGGACCTTCTTCGAGATGCTGAACGAGGTGGTGCAACGCGAGCCCGCCACTTCGCTCGACCCCGAGCTCATGGGGTCGATCGCCGCGATCGGCATTGTCAAGGGCAAGCCCTTTGCGCCCGACGAGCGCATGAAGAAGATCATGACCGAAGCGCTCGCCGTGGCCAACGCGACCTCACGCAGCCTGTTCATGAGTCCGCGCGATCCGGGCTGGTTCTATTATCCAAATTCGGCGTGGTTCAACTACCTGTTCGAGACCGGCTACGAGTTCGAGACTCCGATCCCAGTGATCACGCCTGCGGGTGCCAAGCCCTACCCGGCCACCGGCTATCGGACGATGGATGCGCGGACGAACTTCTTCTACGGCGTCACCGGCATCACGCCCGCTATGGCCATGCGCCTGCCCGGCATCGGCTCGCAATATCTGTTGGCGATGTTGGACGCCGACAAGAACCACTTCGATGGTGCCAAGACTTACAAGGTGACCCTGCCCAAGGACATTCCGGAGGCAAACTTCTGGTCGTTCACCGTGTACGATAACATGACGCGGTCGATGCTTGACACGCCGCAGCGCTATCCGCGCGCCGGCAGCCAGAGCTATCCCTCACCCGCCGCCGAACCGAATGCCGACGGCTCGACGACAGTCTACTTCGGTCCGCGGCAGCCTGAGGGGGTGACGCGGGGCAACTGGATCCAGACCATGCCTAGCAAGGGCTGGTTCACGATCCTGCGCCTCTACAGCCCGCTTGAGCCCTTCTTCACTAAGGCTTGGCGTCCGGGCGAGATCGAATTGGTGCGCTGACCAAGAGCGCTGGCCGGCACTGCTGGCCAGCCGAACCCTCAAGGGATGGCGCCTATCAGTTTGACGACAGGCAGAGGACCGCTTCGGGTCAACTCCAGAAGAAAACAGGGCTGCTCGAAACGTCCGCTTCGCCCTCCCAACCGGACCAACGAATTCGCACTTTTAAGGGTGAGGCAGACCAATGGGTTCTTTCAGGAAAACTCTGAGGCAAACTCGAACAGCAAGCGCAGATGTGACAAACGGTTAGCGGAAGGCGTGAGGCATCCTTTGGCGGCGTCTACAGTCAGTGAGGACGCTCGCATAGGATAGCTACCCACCATCGGTAGTGTTGTCGTGACGCAGAAACGAATGGTTCGCTCACGAGAAGCTTGATTGAGCAATTCGCGGCCCGTCCGTCCATCGATTGGTAAATGGTGCGCACGCGCTACAGCCTGATCCTTGAATCGCATACACAACGCGATCCGCGCCCATCCAATGGCTCTTAGGAGAGCGTACTATTATTGCGGCTCAAGAGGTAGATCGATGAGACGGACCGCAGTCATAATACCTACATGCCTACTTCCCGTTAGTGTTTCCCTGAACTGACGAAGACCAATTCAGATCTACCCTGCGGCAGGACGTTTCCAAGGTACATACGAGATATAGGCGAAGCTGAGAAAGAATATTGCAAGGGTCTTCTGCTGAGCGATATGCATCTCCTTAGGCTCCTTCGTACCTAGGTCATATATCAGGGAGCAGCTCTGACCGGTCTTGTCTCCTTTCGTATCGCTCCACATCAGATCAATCGCGATATGCCCGGGCGTGTGGATCACTATGTAGCCACCGATCTTGTGCGAGGTCGGAGTGTTCAACGAAACCTGCTTTTCTCTCGTCTCTCCTTTCATCTCTATGTCTCCAACACCTGCCGCGTGCCCTTTGATGCCGGAGCCAGGACCTTTGAACGAGCCCTTGAACGAGAAGCGTGAGTTGGCTGTGACCGGAATCAAATCGATTAGGCGCCGTGCGTCTTCTCGAGAGAATGTCTGACCATCCGCGACGAGACGATCGATGATTGCATTGGCTTCGAGACGTGTGGGTATGTCCATTTTCTATCCTCTGACGATTGCACTGGTGACCTGGTCAGTGCCCGCTAAATCTCGACGGCCGTCCTCTGCACCCGCATTTCATTTTGGTAGAAACATCAGTCCTCACCCCCGAGGGCCAATCCTTGCTGCCCGTCAAGATATCTTCGGACCAACGTGAGATCTGCAGCACCGCTACAAAGCACAATGTCGAGTGCCGAACGCCCGCCAAACAGGGATGCTGCATTCGGCTTCTTAATCCACGCATCCGCTGCGCGTTCGTCAGGCAAGAGGAGCTGCAGACTGCGGTAGATCGCAAAAACATGAGAAAGACGTTCAAGCACATCTGCCGGGAGAGAGGCTTTGTCCGGCTCCTTGCGCCAGTGGAAGAAAATTGCAGGCTCAGGGATGCCAAGAATAGCGATCTGTTCCTCGGACGTGAGGTCCCAGGCCTCTGCGATGCGAAAGAAGGTTCGCAGTGCAGCTCCGGCGGGCTTTGCGGAAGAGGCAGGCATCGATGGCACCATAGTCAAACCAGACGCTCACGATCTGATACGTCATTGCGCCTTGCACCCACAAAATAGCCAGAAGCGTGCCTGCGTTCTCGCGACGATCCACTTGGCTCATCCGCAGAATTCGGGTCGAACGTTCCGCAAGGACGCACCCAGCAGTGACGAAGGAACGGAGGCATCAGTCGTCCTCCCCCTCGCTCAGCACTCGCAGGGCAACTGTGTCGAGCGGCCCCGGAACGCGGATGATCTGAGACCCGAGCTTTACGAAAGTCTCGTTCTGGAGCGGGTCCGTATCGGACAGCGAGTTGACGTGGCCCACTCTCACGAGATGCCGGAGGCCATTTTCATCATCGAGCCGCACGAACGGTTCTGACCGAACGCCAAGGTTCCTACGCATACGAGCTCCCTGGCCGTGTTGCACGGATCGGCTGGTGAACGGACTGAGCCCATCTGTATCTTTGGTTAAGCAGTGCGGATAGACTTCGGGCGTCCAAGCTCGAGCATGCGGTTCAAGGCCCTGACAGCGATCGCAATCTCAGTCGCACGACGCCGGTCAGTCCGCGAGCGCAGCGCGTCACCGATCACTCGTTTGAAGCGGCTGATGGACGACTCCACCAGAGCCCGGCGAGTGTACCCGGACCGCTTCTGCCAGCCCATGCGTCCATGCTCGGCAATGCTGTGGAGATGCCGATCGCGCTGGGTCGGAGTGCTCTCTGCCATTTCGCTCAGCACTGCCGTTGATCGGGGTGGCACGATCACATGAGCATCAGGATGGCACTTGCCGACGGTATCGTAGATGCCGGCCTGATCGTAAGCCCCGTCACCGATGAACGAGGCGAGTGGACCTGTGATCTGGTCGAGCAACGGCTCAACCTGTGAGCCATCATCGACATCGCTGGTCGTCAGCTCTGAGGCGAGGATCTGTCCGGTCTCGGCATCGACACCGATGTGCAGCTTGCGCCAGGACCGACGTCTCCGGGTGCCGTGCTTCTCGACCAGCCACTCGCCGGGACCGCAAAGCCGCAGGCCGGTACTGTCGACCAGCAGGTCAACAGGTCCTCTGGAGCTCGGATATGGCTTTGGGATCTCTAGGGTTTCAGCGCGTCGGCTCAGGGTCGAGTGATCCGGCACCGCCAGATCCAGGCCGAGGAGCCTCAGGATTGAGCCGATCAGCCCCTCCGTCTGACGCAGAGCCAGCCGGAACACCGCCCGCAATGTCAACGCCGTCCTGATTGCCAAAGCCGAATAGTGGGATTGACCGCCTCGCGTTGTACGAGGTTCGGCCCGCCAAGCGGCAATCGCCTCGTCAGATAACCAGACGGTGAGACTTCCGCGCTGGCGCAATGCGGCGTCGTATTCGGCCCAGTTCGTCACCCGGTGCCGCTGCTTCGGGATGCGATGACGGCGAGCGGCATTGGCCTTAAAGGGCACGGTAGAAATCCGAGATCAGGAGGGCGAAGCCCTCCTATGCCTTCCAGTTTGGCTGTCAAATCGCATCCCTGCAACAAAGCGGCTGACTACACGTCGGTCGTCCACGCGCGGAACGCCGCGTGAAAGCGGGAAATAGGGTTCCATGCGCTCGAATTGAGTCTTGGTGAGCCAGAATTGATCAGACATCAGCAGGTGTCCTCCTGCCGCATTTGAATCACAGGGCTACGTCAAATGAAATCCAGCTTCGCCAAGTCCGCTACTCAGACGAAGCCGACCTTGGCTTTAAGAGCGGCCCAATTTAACTGGGGCCTCCCTTCCAATTGCAGATTCTTCGTTCATGGTTTCAAAGTCTCACCCAATATTCGAAGTCCTTAGGTGCTACATTGCTTCCGCACAAAACTGTCGCGACGGTTTGCCCGCGAAAGCGGTCCGGGTTCTCAAGAATGCTGGCAACACCCAACGCGGCGGCAGGTTCAACGATCAAGCCGGAGTGCTTATAGAGTAGCTTCATACCCTCAACGATACTGTCTTCCTCGACCAAAAGGGCATCGTCCACAATTTCCAGCATATCTGCCAAAACATCGGGGATGGTGTACCTCCCAGCTACGCCGTCGGCGATTGTGTTGGGCGGCCCGGATTCGACAACTTCACCGGCAAGGTATGACCGGGTTAATGCGGGCGCATTTTCAGGCTGAACAGACAAAACCTTGGTGTCCGGGCTATAAGCTTTCAACGCAAAACCAATACCCGTCGCCATCGCCCCAGCACCAAGTGAGATTAGAACGGAATCCAACGAAAACGGTAGTTTGGCGAGTTCCAGACCAATTGTCCCCGCGCCTTCGCAGGTGTCGATGTTTTTACTATCTTCGACAAGGAATGCGCCGGTTTTTTGGGAATGTGCAATCGCGGCTTCAAGTGCTTCTTCGATTTGCCCTTCTACCAAAACAACTGTTGCGCCCAGTGCTTTCATACGTTCAATCTTTAAGGGATTGGCAGCGGATGACGCTGTTACGGTAACTCCGAAGCCTCTGTTGTTTCCGCAGTACGCGAGTGCTTGGCCAAGATTTCCGGCGCTTGCACATACCACAATTTTTTGACCACCGGTCTCTTCCAGATTGGCCAGCACTGCTTCTGTTCCGCGCCCTTTGAAACTCCGTACAGGATTCAATGTCTCGACCTTCAATATGATGCGGCATCCCAAAGCTCTGCTGAGATGCGGGCAACAATACTGAGGCGTGTTCTGAAAAACGCCGTCGATTTTGTGAACGGCTTCTTTGATTCGGTCGATGCTGAGCCTTGTCATGAAGCTATGCTGGCACACGCAAACTGCCGTCACAAGTGTTGTGATAGGCTCCGAGCCATCATCTTACTCTTCGCTCAGTTTATAGGTCTTGACCCTAGCAAATGCGGCCAGCGCTGCCGCTCAGGCGAAGCAGTGGCGGGCACGCAAGAATGGGATGCAGCAGCAAGAAGAACCGTCAGAAGTGCGCAATCTCAGCCATGACGCAGAGGCAAGAGCACGGGCCGAAGAAGCGATGCGGCAGATGATGTCGAAGCCACAGGGCAAACGGCGGGGATGGTGACGATCCGATTAGGATCAATCTCGGCTGACAGGTCCGTACCCTCTTCAAAGGGAACATGATTTACGATGCTTTTGGAGGGCGATATTGGGATTAAGAGACCGTTAGGCCTTTGTTCGCCATGGTCCCGCCACCTTGCCGCTGCAGACGGCAGACCGGCATAATAAAGGAGTTTCATTATGGCAGACAAAAAGCCGAACCCGGCGCTGATGAAGCCGCTGCAGCCTTCGAATGAACTGGCCGCGGTCGTTGGCTCGTCCCCCCTGCCCCGCACTGAGGTGGTGAGCAAGGTGTGGGATTATATCAAGTCCAACAATTTGCAGAACCCTGAGAACAAGCGCGAGATCCTGGCGGATGAGAAGCTTCAGGCCGTATTCGGGGGTAAGAGCAAGGTCAGCATGTTCGAGATGAACAAGCATTTCGCTCAGCATCTCTCCTGACCCTTCCTACTGCGGCCAGTTCGGCTCCGTGATCCGTGCACGAATTGTTAAGCTTGGCCGTTTCAAGATGCATCCAACGGGCGCGTTGCCTATCAGCCCAAACAATCTCCATAGCCCCCAATGCATGGAGTAGACCCCGGCAGAGAGCCCTTACCCTCTCGGCTGGGGTCTTTTTCGTAAGGCAGTTCCTCTAGTCCGTATCGACGACTTCCATGTTCATGTTTGGGAATTGTATGCGCCGGTGAGGAGGCTGAGCAGCGAAAGATGTCCACAGCCCTCTGTGGATAGCGCGGGTGGTCGCCTAGGTCGGTGAATCCCACAGGCCCTTGCTCTTGATTAGTACACCGGCCAGGGGGCACATAAGAAATCCCACGCGGCGTTTGATTCGTCCCTTAATGGAGAACTGCGCCTGTGAAGATCCTTAGAAATGTTCTGGAACCTACCCAAAGCGTATATGCATGCTTCCGCATGAAGCGGACCAATAAGTTTGCTGATGCGATGGAAGAAGCCCTTAAGCTTCATCTTCAGGGATCTTACATTACGCGCTTCCGCAGAAAGCTTTTCCGGTTTGGTCGGCGATACGGGTTCGTCATCGGCTTAGTTTTGTCAGTGCCGAAGGTGCCGGAGCTCTTCGATTTCTTGTTGCAATTGATTGGAAAAGCCTAAAGTGGGGGTGGAATGGAAATTATGAAATCCCCTTATTGCTTGAGGCGCAATGCAGCTAATTCTCACATTCCGACGCCACATGGCATGGCGTGCCAAGCGAAGACTGGGGTCAGCGCAAGAAGAGTTCCCAATGACACGGTAACGTAGTACGTAGCAAGAACATGAGCTCCTCAGTCGACTGAGAGGCCTCCTCGATGGCTGAATACAGGTCGGATCTAGGGGTCTGAGCCATTATCCAGGGCAGAAGTACTGATAGCGAAGGGGACTGCTCTCCAAAATATCGTCTGTGAGAGAGTGGCGCTGCCCGGATAGGTTCGACAAAGCAGTAAGCGCAACAGTTTCAAGCCGGTACCAGATCGACGCGAGTATCATCTCCGGCCTCGTTGCGGATCAATCCTTAAGCCGCGTCAGGAAGGTTGCCGATGCGTTCGCACTAAACGTGTCATTGAGCACAGCTCTTGTTCTGACCCCAAATGCGCAAAGAATAAGAAGGGACTACCAACGACCGTCCCTTTGGTCTCGTACGACGCAGTTCAGCTGCTCGTACCATTAAATAATCGGGATCTTAGACGATCCTGAAGCTATCGTGAGTAAGCCATAGCCACGGATCGATCCTAGCAAACTTCACCGCCGCGCCAGCACCACTCCCATCAGCATCGTACGACAACGTGCCTGTGGCGAGATCATAGAGGATGCGGTCATTGGTATCGAGCGCGGTGCCGCCCCACCGGAACAGATCCCATTCGAGCGCGCCGCGCCCGCCGAACTTCTTGAAGACGGCATTGTCCAGGAGGATCCGAAAGCGTGGCGTGATGGCCGCGGGCTGGGACCGGATAGTGTCCACCAGTGGTCAAGTGGACACTAAGACCGTGGCGTCCAATTCCATGGAAGCAGTTCGTCGACCCTGTTGGCCGGATGATCAGCGATGCGCTCGATGACGTCGGCGAGATAGGCTTGTGGGTTGATCCCGTTCATTTTGCAGGTTTCGACGATGGTGTAGATGACCGCTGCGCGATCGCCACCGGCATCGGAACCGCTGAAGAGATAATTTTTCCGGCCCAGGGCCAAAGGTCTGATGGCCCGCTCAGCGGCATTGTTGCTCATCTCAAGCCGCCCGTCAGTGGCGTAAACCGTCAGCGCCCTCCAGCGGGAGGTCATATAGCGGATCGCCTTGGCCAATTCGCTTTTGCCGCTGATGCGCGCGAGCGTCGTGTCGAGATGGCTCTTCAGGATCTCCAGAAGAGGGACCGACCTGGCCAGGCGTGCAGCGAGCCGCGTTTCCGGGTCCAAACCGTTGATCCCGGCTTCGACCGCAAACAGGTCGGAGATGAGGTCCAATGCCCTTTCCGCCGAAGGCGAGCGATTGCGCAGGAACTCGTTATAGAGATCGCGGCGGGCGTGGGCCCAACAGGCCACCTGGATCAGGCGCGTCTTGCCGGTGAGTGGATTGCCAGCATAGAGCTTGTCGAAGCCGGCATAGGCATCGGCATGCAAGAAGCCCCGGCATTGCGACAACAGGTGCTGGGCACGCTCCCCTTTGCGATCCGGAGAGTAGGCATAGAACGCCGCGGGCGGTACGGCCGATCCCCATGGACGTTCATCGCGCACAACCGTCCAAAGCCTGCCGGTCTTGGTCTTGCCGCGTCCAGGGTCGAGGACCGGAACGGGGGTATCGTCAGCATGCACCGTTTCGCCGGCACGGGCATGGGTTCCGATCCTGTCACTCAAGACCTGAAGCAGCGCTGCCATGGCCCCGACCCAGCCGGCTAGCGTCGAGCGATCGAGATCGACGCCTTCGCGAGCATAGATATCACTCTGGCGATGCAGGGGAAGATGATCGCAATACTTGGAGACCAGAACATGGGCCAGAAGGCTGGGACCGGGTCGGCCGCGCTCGATCGGCAGCGATGGCATCGGCGCCTGAACGATCGTCTCGCACGCGCGGCAGCTCAACTTCGGACGAAGGTGGACGACCCGCTTGAAGTGCGAAGGCACATATTCCAGCACCTCACGTTCATCCGTGCCGATCGTGCTGAAGACGCTCCCGCCGCAATTCGGGCAGGTGCAATCCGGCTCGTGCACGATCGTCTCACACGGCAGATGGGCCGGTAATGGCTTGCGGCCCAGAGACGGTTTTGCCGTTGCACCAGCCGATGGTGAGGATGCAATGGGCCGCGCTGCCGTCCGCTCAATGTCGGTGTGGGCCTCGCTCTCCTCCAGATCGGCAATCGCCAGTTCCAGTTGCTCGATGAGATGGTCGAGTTTCTCCGAGGAGCGGCCGAAGCGGGCGCGCTTCAGGCTCGCGAGCTGCGCCTTCAGCTTCTCGATATAGAGGTTCTTGGCATAAAGCTCCGCCTGCAACTGCGCGGTCAAAGCGCGCAACTCCTCCAGTTCGGCCAGCACATCGGGAGCAGCAAGAGACATATGTTTCTCTAGCACAAGCGACCCGATGCAGCTACGTTTTTATCTGCAAAAACAGTATGTTATCAGGCCATTGTCGGCTTCGGCAGGCGCTCGGGCATCAGCGTCCGTCGCCAATCCATCCCTTCGATGAGAAGAGCAAGTTGTGCCGCCGACATTTGCAGCACGCCATCGACGAGCGACGGCCAGACGAACTTGCCATGTTCCAATCGCTTGGCAAAAAGGCACATCCCGGTTCCATCCCAGTAGAGAGCTTTCAAATAGTCGCCTCTTTTCCCGCGGAAGAGGAACAGATGGCCGGAATAGGGATCGGCGTTCATCCTGTTGACGACCTCCGCGGACAGGCCGTCGAATCCACGGCGCATGTCGACCGGCTGGCAGGCCAGATACACCTTCGTTCCCGCAGCGATCTGGATCACGACTTCGCACCGAGGGCCGCCAGAACCCGCCGCAGCGCCCGCTCGTTGACAAAGGCGTCCACCCGAACACGCGCACCGTTTGGCAGGTCGATTTCGATCACGCCAGGCCGCTCCTCCAGCGTCGGCGTTCTGGTCGGCCTCTCGGCTCTCGGCTGTGCCGAACTCTCCACTAGATTGGCGCTTGGCGAGTGAGCCACTGGCATCGTGATCGCGGGCCCTTCGTCGTCGCACGTCCCGAATACCCCGATCGGGATGAATTCATTGTGTGACGAAGCCTCCGGGAGAAGCACCAGAGAAGCCGGACGAGGTCCCAGTTCGCCCGCTTCAGCCGCCCGGATCCAACCGAAAAGCTGATTGTTGTTGACGCCGCGCCGACGGGCGACCTCCGCGACAGCGTTTCCCAGGAGCCTGGCCTCCTCAACAAGTCGCCCCTTCTCCTCCGTTGTCCAACTGCGTCGACGACGAGGCTCCGTCTCTGACATGCAGGCCGCCTAAGTGTCCGCTTCAATCTTCGTGGACACTTATCTCATCCTGATCGCCGCTTCGGTAGGCGGCCATGACGCCACGCTTACGATTAATGCAATAGTTTCAAACGGGTACCCGACTGACGTGGGTATCCTCTTGCTTCGCGTTGAGAGGTCAATTCGCAGGCCTTATCGGAAAGGTCGTCGACCCGTTCTATCTAATCGCGTCAACAGGAACAGCTCTTGTTCTGACCCCGATACGAGAACCAGTATTGGTGGATGAGGAACTGTGTAAGCCGCGAAGAGTAGACCGCGCGGCGTCGAGCAGCATAGGACTTCCTGCCTCAAAGCCTTTCTTTTCGATCAAGGGTCAACACGGTCCACGCACCCTGTGCAGTCAGGCCGGTGACCAGTGCAGACTCCAGCATCCGCTAAGATTTAACTAGGGACAAGAAAACCTTTCCCCGTTGTCTGGGTATCGAACAGTTCGTACGCAGCGATCGCATCCTCAAGCGGCCACGAGTGAGTAAAGAGCCGATCAACGTCAATCTTGCGTTCGGACACAAACCTTGCGCAATCCGCTTGTTGGCTCTTACTCAAAGTCCAATTGCCGTACAGAGTTACCTGCTTTCGGTTCATTTCATTGCTAACGTCGATAGTCACGTCTCCCCCTTCGCCCAAGAAGACGACACGGCCCCACTTGCCGACGGAGCGAACGGCCGCTGATCGTGCTGCTGCCGTGGCGGCACATTCGATTGCACATTCAGCTCCACGACCGTTTGTTGCATCCATGATTGCCGAGACCGCGTCTTGCGACTTAACATTAATCGTCGCGTCGGCACCCAGTTCCCGGGCCTGCCGTAGACGGTTCTCATCCATGTCGAGCGCAATAACGCGGGCCCCAAAAGCCACTGCCAACTGTGTGGTACTAAGCCCCACAGGCCCCTGACCGAAGATCGCAACGGTATCATCACCTCGAAGCGCGACGCGATTTAAGGCTGCCCAAGCCGTTCCCACTCCACAGGATATCGCCGCGCCGGCTTGAAACGAGAGATCGTCGGGCAGCGCTAGCAGCGTGTCCACCGGAACTTTCATGTATTTTGCATGTGCACCGTTTCCGTTAACACCAAAGGTGATTGAGCCGTCGTCGCACATCTGCGTCCAACCCGTCCGGCACGATTGGCAACAACCACAGCCAGCGTAGTGATGATTCATGACGCGACGGCCGATGCGAGCAAGAGAAGAGCTTACCCCTGGGCCAGCCTCACAAACGACCCCGCAAGGCTCATGCCCCGCAATAATCGGGTCGCTGGATGCCGATGCAAAACCTATCGAGGCGGCGCCGTCTTTCGCGCGATAGTACTTAATGTCACTGCCGCACATCCCCGAAGCCATGATTTCGATCACCACTTCCCCATAGCCTGGTGTCGGATCCGGGACGTCTCGAACTTCGATTTTACGGTCACCGAGAAAATAAACGGCCTTCATGGGATGGATGTACTCCCCTATATGGACTTTGACCCATGCTAAATGGTCCTACTCTATCTTAGGGCCAAATTGGCGACGTGCCGAATTCTGAATCGTCATGCAGTTATTCCGATTCGTCGCTCGCAATAGGTGAACAAGTCACCATCATCAGTAAGCGGAGCAGACAGGTGCCGACGCGCCTCGGGCTGCTTGGATAGGGCGGTCGGCGAGTGGCGGAATCCGCCCTCCTGCAGAAAGCTCATATTATGCCCGGAGTCGACCCGAAGATTCGAGGTGCGATAGCCGCGAAGGCATTGGTTCAGCGACGTGATCGTGCGGAAAGTGTGCATCGAAGGCCTACGAGTTGGCGGGAGTGAGGCGGCCAGCTGGATATCGCCACCCAGATATCGACCGAACCCGTTCCTCATACATGTGAAAGTAACCAGCTCGCGGCACAATCTGGTGCCTCCAGCTGTATCCAGTGGCCGCAGTTGGGGATTACAAATTGGGGGACCGTGGGATGGGCTCTGCGCACCAGATCGATGCGCCGAGTTAGGTCTTGCGTCATGAATGCATCAGTTCCGCTCCAAAGCACGGAACCAAGATTGACTTTGGATAGCGCATTCTCAAACCGTTTCGAAAATGAGGCAGATCGACTGTCGAAACCAGTGGCTTCCACTGCTTGAGCATAGGCTTGGACTACATGGGGCGTGGCGTGGCGAGCGTCTGCAAGCATTCCTGTAATCAGGTTTCGCTTATGAGCAGAAAGCCGTTCACTCGGACTCAGCTCGCTCTTCCATGGGACGAACTTGTGTTTAGCAATTTCCGATTGGCCAAAGCCTGCCGGCGCCATTACATGTAGTCGGTATGGACGTTTGAGGTTCTCTAATGTTGTGGCTGCCACGACAGCTCCAAAGGAGAACCCGACGATATTAATTTTGGGAGCGGCGATATGTTCTAGGACAATTGCAAGCCCTTTTGCAACATGTTCAAAGCTCAAACAGCCTGATGGCTGAGAATCACCGAATCCAGGCAGATCGACCGCGATAACCCTGCATCGAGATGATAGTGGTGCAATAACAGGCAGCCAATGGAGCCAGCTGCCTGAGCCACCATGAACCAGAACCAGAGCCGTTCGGCCATCGGGATTCCACTCTCGGTATACGATTCTGCAGGCAGCCCATTGAATCGCATGCTGGAATGCACTTACTTGAGCATTGCTCCATGCTTCAGCGAACTCAAGATCTGAGAGCCGCATCCGGTTGGTTCCTCGCTGCTCCGACCAGTTTGTTCCAGCGCCCTAGAAAGCACTGATGATAAGACACGAGGCTATCGTGCCGAGGCACATGTAGGAGAATATTACGTCTGCCGTTTTTCGCCAGTTTTGCCATCTACGATGCTAACCTGGGATCAGATATCCCTTCCCCGTGGTTTGCGTGTCAAACAATCTGTAGGCCTCCTCTGCCTCTTCGAGACCCCAAGAATGAGTGAACAAGTGATCGACGTCGATTCTTCGTTCAGATACAAATCGCGCACAAGCTTCTTGGCCATTTTTACTGAACGTCCAGCTCCCGAATATGGAGAGTTGCTTCCGGTTCATGTGATTGCTGACATCAATGGTAACGTCGCCGCCCTCGCCCAGGAAAACAACCCGCCCCCACTTTCCCGCACAGCGCACAGCTGCCGAGCGCGCCTGAGGCGATCCCGTGCAATCCATGGAACACTCGACGCCTCGGCCGTGCGTTGCGTCCAAAATCGCGTTGCCGGCGTCTTCGACGTTGGGATTGATGACCAGATCTGCTCCGAACTCCTTGGCGCGTTGTAAACGACTCTCATCGACGTCGAGCGCGATGACACGTGCGCCCATGGCCGAGGCGAGCTGTGTTCCGCTGAGGCCGACCGGTCCTTGCCCGAAAATAGCAATGGTGTCATCGCCGCGGATGCTCACACGCTCTAAGCCTCCCCATGCTGTTCCGGTTCCGCATGAAATCGCCGCACCGGCCTGAAACGAGAGATTGTCGGGTAGGGCGACCAACGAGTCGGCTGGGACCTTCATGTATTTGGCGTGGGCGCCGTCACCGTTGGCACCGAAGGTCGTGGAGCCATCATCGCACATTTGCGTCCAGCCACTACGACATTGCCGGCAGCATCCGCAGCCTGAGTAGTGATGATTCATGACGCGGCGCCCGATGCGGGCCAGTGGTCCCGACACGCCGGCGCCGATTTCGCAAACGATGCCACAGGGCTCATGACCAGCAATGATGGGCATGTTCACCTGTTTCCCCAGGCCAATCGATCCCGCTCCGTCCTTTGCTCGGTAATATTTCAGATCGGTTCCGCACATGCCGGAGGCCTTGATCTCCAATATCACCTCACCTGGACCAGGTGTCGGGTCAGGGACGTCACGGATGTCAATCTTGCGGTCGCCGAGGAAATAGACGGCCTTCATGTGCGTTCTCCTAGCTGCAGCTATGTCTCTGGCTTCAGAAGCTTCCATGTCGCAGTGGCGTGGGCCGCGAGTTCACCGTCCTCTCTGTATGCATGCGATTGCAAATAGGAAATGCCGCGGCCCTGGCGCAGAAACGAGGCTCGGCAGACCACCCTGCCCGCCTTGATCGGAGCGATGTACTGGACTTTCATTTCCAGTGTGGCTCCTGCGCTCGCGCGATGGTGAAGGAGGTGGCCCATTGAGATATCCATAGCAGTCGCCAAAACGCCTCCGTGTAAGGTTCCCTGCGGGTTGAAAAGCGTCGGGATCGCCTCGAACTCAACGATGCATTCGTTGCCGGGGTAAGATACTTCGAAGCCGAGCAGGCGCGACAGAAAGAATGAGTTGAATTCCTGCCGTTGTTCGGCACTCGCTCTGTCGAGCATCTTCGCCCCTAAGCTGGCTCTTCGGGCGTGCAGGTCTTCCATCACACGCTCTCCGTGGGTCTGGCATGGGCCGGGCCGAAAGCTCCGCGCCCGGCGAGCTCGGCCACTTCGTCTTGGCTCGCAGAAAGCCACTCAACGAGGATCTCTTGGGTGTGTTCGCCCAAGAGTGGGGGGCGCCTTGCATCCGGTGGCGGCCGATCGTCGAAGCGGATCGCGCTCGCTAGGTAACGCAGCGTTCCGGCGGAAGGATGCTCGGTCGATCGGGAGACGCCTCGCAGTGCAAGCTGCTCAGCTTCGCAAACTTCCCCGACCGATTTGATCGCACCGCAAGGAATCCCGGCGCCAGAAAAGAGTGACGTCCAGTGGTCCCTCGGCTTCTCCACGAAAATCGGCTCCAAAATCGCCTTGAGTTCGCTTTTGAGTGCCGCTCGATCAGAAGCACGCGCGAAGCGGGGTTCATCAAGGAGATCAGGTCGCTCGATTACTTTACAGAACGACACCCAGAAGCGATCATTGGCGACGCCCAGGTTAAACCAGCCATCGGACGACCGGAATGTCTCATAGGGGCTGATGGTCGGGTGCGCATTACCTCGCCGTTTCGGACTCTTCCCAGAGGCGAAATACATTCCCGCGTTGAACGTAAGCAGCGAAGCCATGGAGTCGAGCATGGAGACATCGACGCGACCTCCCTTGCCCGTGCGCTGCCGCTGGGCCAAGGCCGCCAACACGGCCTGTGTGGCGTACAAGCCGGTCACCAAATCAGCGATCGAGGTGCCGACCTTAGTCGGCGGACCGTCTGCCTCGCCCGTGATGTCCATGACCCCGGACTCTCCCTGCAGGATGAGATCGTAACCTGGTCGGGGGGCCTCCGGCCCAGAGCGGCCGAAACCGGAGATGCCACAGTACAGGAGGCGTTCATTGACTTCTCGAAGCTTCTCGAACCCGAGCCCCAGGCGTTCCATCGTGCCGGGACGGAAGTTTTCGATGATGACATCGGCGACTGACGCCAACCGCAGTACAAGTTCCTTGCCCGCCGCAGACTTGAGATCCACGGCGCAGCTGCGCTTATTCCGGTTCACAGAAAGGAAGTAGGCGCTCTCGCCGCCGACAAAGGGCGGTCCATAGGTCCGTGCCTCGTCTCCTTGCGCCGGTTCCTCGACCTTGAGCACGTCGGCGCCCAGGTCTCCCAATTGCATCGTCGCGAATGGCCCCGAGACGACACGGCAAAGATCGAGGACCTTCACGCCTTCGAGTGGTAGTCCATCAGACCATTGCATTGGCGAGGTCCGTCATAGTCGGCACCGTGATGTCGGGTTGGTACGGAGTGCGCTCGAACGGGCGATTGCGACGGTTGATCATGGCGGTTCTCATGCCGGCGGCCTTTGCGCCGATCACGTCGAAGGCATGGTTGGCGACGAAGAGCACCTCGTCCATGCGGAGGCCGAGCAATTCCGCCGCCTTAGTATACGTCGCGACGTGCGGTTTGAAGGAGTTGGCCTCCTTGACTGAGATCACGCGGTCGAACGGCACCTTGTGATATTCCTTCGCCGTCTCGAGCATGTCGGGGTCGCCGTTCGAGAGTACTACGAGCTGATACTTGGTTTGCAGCTTCGCCAGTGCTGCTGGCACCTCGGGGAAGCATTCCAGCTTCTCAATTTCGGATACAAGGCCGCGGACTTCGTCATCCGTATAGGAAATCTTGCAGCGGTCGAGCACGTACGAGACCGCCCGGAAGCCGATCTCGCGATACGGCGTGTGCTCCTTGTGAAGCAGGGCGTCAATCATCGAATTCTCGAAGTGAGTGCGGCGCCACCAAGTCACGAAGGAGTTCGGATTGCCCTTCCAGCCCTTGCCCTCAAGATATGGCGTGGCAATTTTCGTTAGCCCTCCCTGCATGTCGACGACCGTGCCGTACTGGTCGAACATGCAGACTTTGATTCTATTCTTAAGATTCTCGAGATCCGCCATTTTGATTGTCCTCATCTGCGGAAACGCGCCCGCTCGATCGCCATAAAAGCGGATTGAGCATTAATCGCCCAATGGATAATTGTTCTGTCCACATTCGTGGCGTGAATGTATGCTAGGCCATCATCCGGTAAGCTGTTCATGAATCTCAGGGCTGTCGATCTCAACCTCCTTGTAGCGCTGAATGCGCTCTTGACGGAACTGCATGTCACTCGTGCTGCCGATAAGGTGGGTCTCAGCCAACCAGCAATGAGTAACGCTCTTGCCCGCCTCCGGCATATCTTCAAGGATGATCTGCTCGTGCGCACGGCGATCGGGATGCAGGCGACCCCTCGCGCGCTGGAACTAGCCGAGCCGGTCCGACAGGTGCTTCGTCAGATCGAGAGGGTGCTGGATAGCGAGCCGGTCTTCGACCCAGCGACGTCGTCCCGGACATTCACATTGAGGTTGTCCGACCTTTTGGGGCTGCTCCTACTTCCGCCCCTGTTCGACAGGATTAAGAGAGAGGCTCCTGGGCTCGAGTTCGATATCGTGCACCTACCTCCCAACCGTACGGTCGAGGCCATAGAGAAGGACGAGGTTGACATTGCGGTCAGCATGGGGCTTTCCCATGCAAATTCTATCAAGTCGCAGGCACTTATGGATGATCAGATGGTCTGCGTAATGAGAGAAGGGCACCCGTTAGGGTCTGAAACTTTATCACTGTCCGAATTTCTGGCAGCGAAGCATTTGAAGGTGTCGATGTCGCCGACGGACCTTCGGTTCGTGGATGATGTCCTAGCCCGGCAGGGGCTCGCGCGTCGGGTCGCCCTCAACGTGCCGCATTGGTTGCTCGTACCCCATGTCCTCAAGCGATCAGATCTCATTTCGGTCATGCCACGACGTTTGGCAACCGCACTCGCACGCAGCACGCTGACAATCCGGGAACTTCCATTCGCGTCAGATCCGTTCGAATGGTCGATTTATTGGCACAGGAGGCATGAGGGCAACCAGTCCATACTGTGGCTTCGAGAAACTCTCGCGTCTATAGCGAAGGGATTGGAAGCGCTGGCGACCGACCGCTCTGCCTCGACACCCAGGTCGGCCTGATCCGGAGCGGTCGTTCCTTGCATTCTATGTTGGCAGGTCTTGGAGCTCACCTTGCCTCACGGGCGGAGTGTAGTGCGGTTTAAGGGAAAACCTGGCCGTTTGAGGCGGTTCATAACGTAGGACCAATCGATTCAAAGGCAAACGCCTTGGACATGAGGTGGACTGTAGAAACCCGTCTCGTCAGGCCAAGTAAATGGTTCGTTAGCTGTTTGCTTTACTTCGGCGGCTCGGCCTTCATGCCTGCACGTCGGGCAATCTCACTCAGGCGGTCGATATCGCTTACAAGGGTCTGGCCCAATGCTTCAGGTGTACGTTCGGCGGCTGGAACGACATCGGCGCCCAGTTGTTTGAAGCTTTGAATGACAGATTCCTCGTCCAGGCTCTTGCGCAATGCGTCATTTAGCCGGTCAATGACAGCCGGTGGTGTTCCCTTTGGAACAAAGAGCCCGTGCCAAACCGAGAATTCGACGCCAGGCAGGCCGACCTCGCTCGTGGTGGGCACGTCTGGGATGCTAGCTGTTTAATCCCGGACTTTGATGGTGCAATCTTTTCGCATGAGTGGAAGGAAGCACTATGGGGCAGGTTCTACACGGCAGCGCCACGACGACAGAGGCAATCCGTCGAGCAATACAGAATAGTCA
>NZ_JBVVAK010000069.1:0-43447 GCF_055792825.1 Microvirga sp. GN3 | reverse complement strand
ATCGAAAGCGCACGATGCGAATGATCGGGTCATCTACAACGATAAGACCGGCTATCTCTATTACGATTCCGATGGCACAGGCGATGCTCCCATGAGGGCGATTGCGAAGCTGTCCAAGAACTTGGATATCACCCACAAGGACTTCTTTATCGTCTAAAACGGAACTTTGCTTACGACACTTATGGGCCGATAGGCACTCACTGACCTGCAGAACCGCCGCAGCGGTGCTCGGATTTAGACGGCCGCTCTCGAGGCGCGCCAAGAGTTATCTTTCCAGATGAGCTCTCGCTTGCTCATCCGCACCACGCTCTTCTCGAGTATTGCGAAGAATGTGTTGGCCATCCGCTTGAGCTCGGTCGGCAAAAGAAACTCTCTACTGCTTCGGTGTCCTTCGTCCAATTTCAAAACCAGCGGCATTCATCGCGGCAGCGATATCGAGCTGCTGGATCACGAACTTCCGCTTGCCCCGCCCCGACAGCGGGATCGATCTGACAACCTCTGGAATGAAGGACAACCCGCCAGCCGCCCGTTCCGTCACAAGCTTGACATACGAGTCAAGAGTATGCGGCGGCGCCCCTTCCGCGAGCACCACCCGTATGAGAACCTCGCCGGGTGTATGCTGCTCAAACTGGTAATCGGTCACAAACCTGAGGACATCGTCCGCCATAGCAAGGGATGTCGCTGGAATGAGATGGTTGTATCGCGACAGAAAGAAATCGTGAGCCCGTCTCGGTACGATATTCGCGACGCGAAGACGATAGCCATTGCGCCTTTCTGGAGGCTCGACGAGCGTGGCCTCGTCGCCGGTGTCGTAGCGAATGAACGGCATCCCTGTGAACTGAAGCCCAGTTGACACCACCCGCCCAACCCGGCCCGGCTCTGTGATCGGAGCGCCGGATTTGTCGAGGAGTTCGGTGAAGCCATAAAGTGGATCCATCTCGTAGAGGCCGGGCACGTCTTCGACCTCGGTGCCGAACGCACATTTTTCACTCAGGCCATAGAACGGGATGATCTTCGCTCTGGGAAAGCCATGGCTGATGGTGCGGCGAAAGTCTGAGTAGATCGGTTCGGAATGTAGCATCACACCCCGGATCCTGTGGCGCATAGGCAGATCCCGGCGGGTCAGGAAGGCTGCGAAAGTGGCAATGGCAGAGGGATACCCCTGCAGGAAAGCAATCCCGCGCCGCTCGAGTTCCTGCGCATAGCGTGCCATCAGGTCATCGCATAAGTGAAACACCGAGATCCTGACTTCGCGCAGGCCGAACTCGATCTCGAACGGCTGTGTGTCGACGTTCGGAATATGCCACCCTCTGAACGTGGCCCGCCATGTGTCGGGGCAGCATCCGGCCCGCGCCCACTGATGCACCACGAAGGCGTACTCGATCGGACTGCGGTCTCGATCGACGAAGAAGGGCAGCGGCTGGCCTGAGGAGCCGCTCGTCATCGCTCGGTCGAGCCTGTTCAGCGGCCGCGTGCACATTCGTTCGGCCTCGCGACGGACGATCTGGTTGGTGAGAATGGGAATGCGTCGCCACTGCTCCGCGACGATAAGCTCTTCTGCCTTGATAGATGGGCCGAAGACCGCCGTAAGCGTCTCGCGATAGTAGCTTGATTGATTGAGAGCCGTTGTCAGCACGTGCCGCAGCCGGTTCTGTTGCTCGTGAATGGCCAAGTCCGGATCGTTCCGTGCCTGCTCAATGAGCGCGCGGCAGCCACGGTAGGTTGCGCCGAGGCGTATATCCTTCGGCAGACTTTGAAGGGCGCGCCCTAAATACTGTCGCAGTGAAAATGGAATTTTAAGATACGCTGTTCGGCCGATATCGAGTAATTTGCCTGAAAGAATATCGTCCATAGCGTAACCTTCACGCTTTTCCCCTAATTTGCTGTTATTCTAATGGCTTATATGATCCTAATCAGTGCAAAGATTTTACGGTTTTACGCATTTGTAGCCTTCGATCACAAAAAATTTATCACGTTTTTCTGAGTTTTTCGGCATCTCAAAGAGCTAACTAATAAATCCTTGGGATTACCCCGCAGCGCACTCCGATACTCCCATCTCCATTGCGGACGGTCTTGATCACCCCCTCCAGCGCGGTCTCGAGTATCATTGACAAGCCGTGCGGCGTTATGTGCTTGCCCGCAGGTGTGGCGCGACAAAACACACGCCGCAAAGCTGCTATAAACAGCGTTGCAGACGTCAAGATAAGTATTTGAAATTACTAAGAAAAGTTAGATGGCGGAGACGGAGGGATTCGAACCCTCGATACCCTTTTGGGGTATGCTCATTTAGCAAACGAGTGCCTTCAGCCGCTCGGCCACGTCTCCAGGCGAAAAGACCGGATCTGGGATCCCGCTTCGCAGGTGGCGCAATAGACGCGAACAGGGTTCTTTCGTCAAGGTCCAAAATGGCTCGATCGCGTCAGTCGCCGAGGGAAAGCCGGCTCTTGGCTGACCCGAGGGCGGGTTCTACCAAATCAGATAGGAGAGGGCGAGACTCGCAAGCCCGATGCCGGAAAGGAAGACCGGAAACCACTTCGGGCATGAGCATTTTGCTTCGTTGAGTTCCACCCTATCCCTCCAATTGGTCCTGAGCGGGGCCCATAAAAGCGGTTGTGGGCCCAATAGGGAAGAGGGCAGGTTGATGAAGTATGAGCCAATGAGCCCAAATGCAGGGCATTGTGAATATCGGAAGAGCTTTACCCCACTTCGCTCATGACGCTGGTGCCATCTCCGCCCTCCCGTAGAGATGCCGGATTTCCTCGAGGCTGCGGATGGTCGGTCCCGACTGCCGCACGATGACGGCACTCAACTGCCTGAACTTGTCATCGGCCCAATCTTCGATGACCAGGGCGATGGCATCCCGAAGCGGCAATGTTGCGATCTTGCATGCCATGTTCATACCCCTCGATCTCTCAAAGGGCCGGCTTAATGCAAGAAGATCCACCATCTCATCGAAATCGTGGGCTGTGGTCACAATCGTCTCCACTGCAAAGGCTCGAACGATCTCGGCCATTGGCAGTGAATTGTGGCGACCGAATGCCCAAGCTTGCCGCAAGCTTGCGTTTGAACGCCGAATTCAGAGGAAAAGGCTCGCCAGCTTAAGGCAGCGGCCTTCGCGCCGGGTACCTGAAGTGCTTGAGCAATTCGTCATTGTGGCCGACGAGCAGTGCAGCCTCCGAGGGGAGTGCATCCTCGGTCACGCACTCGAATCCTGAAAAGAAGCCGAGGAATGTCGTGTTCGGGAGACTCATGAGGAAGATCGATTGGCCGGATGCCGGGTCGGATGCGGAAGCGAGCATCATCTGCTTCGGGCTTCCAAGCTTGACGAAAAGCTCTTCGAACTGATCCTGCGTCGGGCCCCATTCGGCGGGGTCGATTGCTTTCTTTGCCCAGAGCATTGCCGACGTCCCGCTCCAAAGAGCACATCACGTATCAAATCCTAACCTAGTGCTGGCACACAAGCGAGCGAATGCTCAAAGGAGAAACTATTGGGTTTGAAAAGAAAGCTGTTCGGATGAGGACGTTCGCCGAGCCCATCCCGATCTGCAAATGCGGTTCACGCGATAGGTTGGTGTCGGTCGAAGCGGAGATGACTCTAATTCAGGTTCTTCTTCCGAACGGATCCTTCCACGTGCGAATAGGATTTGGAGACGTCGTCCGAGCCATCTGGAATGATAAGCACGGATACGGCATGGCCATTGGATGCGAGTATATCCGCCGCGTCAAAAGCCGACCGTTCCGCGTCCTCGCGTGTTGCGAATGATGTCTGTTCCCGATCTGCGTAGGTTACCAGCCATTCGTCCTGAAACTTGAAGACGACAAAGCGGTCCGTATGCATCAGCCCCTCCCATCCTCCGCTTCGCAACCGAGTGTTGGAAAGGCTACCTGATTGCGGCTTTTCCGGAACGAAGCGTCGGAGGTAGCAGGCAGGTCAAAAGGATAGAGCGCCCAGCCCCTTAAGGAAGCTGCGGCGCTCTGCACTCATCCGGAGTATTGCGGCGCGGCCGCTCATATCAACCGCGCCCCGTTTGTAAATGAACGGGCAGACCGGTTCAGGTCATAGGGATCCGTCCGTCCGGTGTGTATCTGTCGACAGCTTGCGGAAGTTCCCTCGACAGCCGAGCAAGGATCTCGTCTCGCGACAGGCCAGTCTGCTGTGCCAGAGTTGCCAACACATCGGAGCCGATCGCCTGCTCCAGTTGCTGAGGTGCGACCTCCTTGTTGGGGCCTGTGCCAACCCAGGAATCGGCAATATCGCCCTGGCCGTTCTGGCGGAAACTATCGACCAGTTCGCCCAGACCGCCGCTCAAAAGGCCACCCGGATTTTGCCCGCCCAGGCCACCCAGCAATCCGCCTAGGCCGCCTAAGGCACCGAGATCGCCCAAGCCACCTTGCGGCTGGCCAGGTTTTCCCGGTGTGCCTCCAGGATTGTTGGATGTGAGACCACCGAGCATCTCGGCAATCTTATCTCTGTTCTGAAAGCCGGCGACGGCAAGTAGCCCCAACAGGGCCGTCATGGATGGAAAGCCTCGGCTCATCTGATCCTCCTCGTCCGATGCACGAGAACCGCAGCTACGTCGAAAGGGTTCCAAGACCCGGCATCTGAACCACGGTCCGCCGATCAATATAGGTCAGCATGAATCAATGAGGATGGCGGAAGCTTTTCGGGCGCCGCATCCCAGAATGTTCCCTCATTCAAGTAGCGGTCTGCAGGCAACATCAATTCAAAGCTGCAGAACGTTATTCCGTGCAATGTGTGGCCCCGCACGGCCCGGGACAAGCCGTTCAGCACTGAAAAAATTGCCAAGCTGTTGCAAAGATTAGCAAACCGGCTGCAGCAGTCATTTTCGACGGGGTGCTCCCTCGTCTTTGCAATCTTGCAGGCTCTCTTTGCACGTGCGTAAACAGCCGAGCTTAGGCCTGAGCAAACAATCCTAGAAACGTATGTTCGAAGTGGACGAAACTTTGTCTGAACAACATCAGTATCTCGACGATTCAACCAGCTTGTCGGCCTTGGCTGCAATTGAGCCGGATATCATTCACGGCGATGACACAGCTGAAGCGCTGAATGGACACAACGACATTTCTGTCGACTACGCCGATATCATTTACGGTCATGGCGGCGATGACACGATCAACGGCGGAGACGGCAAGGATTATCTCGACGGTGGCGCCGGCAACGACGTTCTCAATGGTGGCGACAACTATGATGACACCCTTGTCGGCGGAGAAGGCGCGGATGTTCTGAACGGCGGTTCCGGAAGCACGTATTGGGACTACGCGTCCTACGCAGGCTCTGCAATCGGCCTGACCCTGAACCTGCGCAACACGACGCTCAGCACCGGCGAAGCGAAGGGCGATGTCTACAACTCCATCGAGGGCATCATCGGCACGGCTCACAACGATCTGATCGTCGGCAATGGCGAGAAGCATAAGCTTATCGGCGGTGCCGGCAACGACACCATCATCGGCGGATCGGGCCAGGAGGTCATGGATGGTGGTGATGGCATCGACACCGTGTCCTATGCTCTGTCAGGCCAGGGCATTTCCGTCAGCCTCGGCGCAGGCGGAGGCGGGGTCAACGACTCGCAAGGCGATACCTGGGTGAACTTCGAGAACGTCGTCGGTTCCAATTACAATGACTCTCTGACCGGCGACGGACAAGCCAATTCCATCTTCGGCGGTCTCGGCAATGACTCGCTCTATGGTTCCGGAGGCAATGACACCTTGGATGCCAGCGCAGGCACGGACCATATGCAGGGCGGCGAGGGCAGTGATGTCTATTACGTCGACAGTGCCAAGGACGAGGCTCGCGAGCAGTCATATCACGCTGGCACGGACACCGTGATCGCGAGCGTGAGTTATGACATCGGCATGAGCGCCGTGGAAGTTCTGCGAGCTGCCGATGGCTATGCTCCGATCAACCTGACGGGGAACGAGTACACCACGACCCTGATCGGCAACGAGGGCAGCAACGTCCTCAGCAGCAAGGGCCGCGGCAGCGTCATGCAGGGCGGTGGCGGAAACGACGTCTATTACGTCGACAACGTCAATGACGTCGTCGTCGATACCGGTGGTGTGGATGTCGTCTATGCCAGTACCAGCTTCACGCTGGGATCAAATTCGGGCATCGATACCGTCTATGCGGTCGGCAACGTTCCCGTCCTCAATGGCAATGCGTTCGACAACGTGTTGCTCGGAACCTCGTCCAAGAACGCGATGAATGGCGGCGCCGGAAACGACAAGATCTACGGCAAGTCCGGAAAAGATGTTCTGACCGGCGGCACCGGAAAGGACTGGTTCGTGTTCGATACGACGCTCGCCAAGTCAAACACCGACACTGTCAAAGATTTCAAGGCGGGGCAGGACAAGATCGTATTGGACAACAGCTTGTTCAAGTCGAGCAAGTCCTTCTACAGCGCGATCAAGAAGGGCAATCCGGACAAGCCCCTCAAGCTTGCGAAGGCGTTCTTCACCATTGGCAGCCATGCCAAGGACAAGAGCGATTATCTCGTCTACAACAAGAAGACCGGTGTCCTCTCCTACGACAAGGACGGTTCTGGCAAAGCTGCGGCTGTCGAGATCGCCAAGTTCAGCAACAAGACATCCATCAGCGAGAAGGATTTTTACATCATCTGAGCCATGCACATCGGCCCCGCAGGAGACTGCGGGGCCTTCGCTTGGGACAGTGACGTCACACCCGAAGTGCCTCTGAGAGTGCCAGATTGACGAACCATCGATCACTGCCGAATGTAGGCGCCCTCATTCGGGAGAGTCTTGAAAGGTTAGGTTGATGACGACGTTCGATGTGGCGGTGATCGGGCTTGGCGCCATGGGCAGCGCGGCTCTCTTCAATCTCGCACGCCGGGGAAAGCGCGTTATCGGCATCGAGCAGTTCGAGCCAGGGCATGACAAAGGTTCGTCGCACGGAGAAAGCCGGATCATTCGGCTCTCCTATTTCGAGCACCCGTCCTATGTTCCGCTGGCGCGCCGGGCGATGGAGAAGTGGCGCGAGTTGGAACAGCTCTGCGGCCAGACCATTCTCACCGTTACCGGTATCCTCGAGGCAGGCTATCCCGGCTGCCAGGTCGTCGAGGGCTCTCTCGAAGCATCCAGGCTGCATGGCCTCGACCATGAGGTTTTGAGTGCCGCCGAGATCAACCGGCGCTTTCCCGCTTTCAAGGTGCCGTCCCATTGGACAGGGCTGTATCAGCCCGAAGGCGGTTTCCTGCGGCCGGAACGCGCGATCCAGCAATTCGTCGGACTGGCGGAAAGGCATGGCGCAGAGGTTCGCACGCAGACCCGCGTCCTGGCCATCGAGCCGCTTGGCTCCGGCGTGCGTGTGCGAACGGAAACCGGCGAGATCGAGGCCGGGTCCGTGATCATTGCGGCAGGTGCCTGGATCGGTGATTTTGCGCCCAAGCTGAAGCCGCATCTCAAGCTGACGCGTCAGGTGCTCGGCTGGTTCGAGCCTCTGCAACCAGCCTATTACTCTCCGGATCGATGCCCGGTCTTCATTCTCGAATCCGAAGACGATGCCTGCTATGGTTTCCCGGATTTCGCCGGTACCGGCGTCAAGACTGCCTCTCATCGCAAAGGTGCCTATCTCACGTCGGCCGACGACCTGACTCAGGACGGTGGCCCCGCCGACGAGGCGCAGATCCGGCGCATGCTGGCACTTGCGATGCCGGACGCGAACGGTCCGCTCAAGGCCATGCGGACCTGCATCTACACCCGCACGCCGGACGAGGATTTCGTGATCGATCGTTCGTCTGTCGATCCGCGGATCGTCCTGGCCTCGCCCTGTTCCGGGCACGGCTTCAAGTTCGCAAGCGTGATCGGGGAAGTGCTGGCCGATCTCGCTCTTGGAAAACCGCCTGCGAACGACATCTCTCGTTTCAAGCTCGATCGCTTCCGGCTGCAATCGGCCTGAAGTGTCGAAGCATGAAGCTGGAGGCATAGCCATGAAGAGAGGGTACGCCTATCACCTATCCGTCCTGGCCCTGCTGGCGGGAACCGGATTTGCTCGCGCAGAGGATATCACCATCGCCGTGGCCGGTCCGATGACCGGGGCAGTGGCCAGCATCGGCGAGCAGCTTAAGCACGGCGCCGAACTCGCGGCACAGGCCATCAACAAGAATGGTGGCGTGAACGGGAAGACCGTCAAGGTTGTCGTCTACGACGATGCTTGCGATCCCAAGCAGGCCGTTGCCATCGCCAACCGTATCGTCGCCGAGGGCATCAAGTTTGTCGACGGTCATGCTTGCTCAGGCTCCTCGATCCCGGCCTCCGAGGTCTATGCCGAGGCGGATGTCCTGATGATGAGTCCGGCCTCCAGCAATCCGGCGATGACCGAGAAGGCGGCCGAGCAGGGCTGGTCGACCATCATGCGCCTCTATGGCCGTGACGATGCGCAGGGCAAGTTCATCGGGCCATGGATCAAGCAGAACTACGGCACCAAGAAGATCGCCATCCTCCACGACAAGAGCGCCTACGGCAAAGGCCTCGCGGATGTGGTGAAGGCGTCCCTCAATGGGGCCGGAGTGAAGGAAGTGCTCTACGAGGGCATCAACGCGGGCGAGAAGGACTACAAGGCGGTGGTCAACCGCCTCCAGAGCCAGGGTGTCGAATTCCTCTATTTCGGCGGCTACCACACCGAAGCCGGCCTCATCATGCGTCAGGCCGCGGATCAGGGTTACAAGTTCCAGCTGATGATGGGAGACAGCATCGCGACGCCGGAATTCGGGGCTGTGGCGGGCCCGGGGGCCGAAGGAACCCTGTTCACCTTCCCGCCCGACGGTCGTGACAGCGAGGCGGCCAAGGGAGCGCTGGAGCAGTTCAAGCAGATCGGTTTCTCGCCGGAAGGCTTTACGCTGTTCTCCTACGCGACCGTTCAGGCCCTCGCCGAAGGAATCGGCAAGGCCGGCAGCACAGATCCGAAAGCCGTGGCAAAGACCCTGCGCAGCACGAATGTCGATACGGTGCTCGGGCCGGTGACCTTCGATGAGAAGGGCGACATCAAGGATCCGAAATACAACATCAATGTCTGGAAGGGTGGCAGCTACAGCAAGCTGACTCAGTGAGGGAAGACTTGCTCGGGGAAAGCAAAGGGCGGCTCCTGACGGAGCCGCCCGGATTGTATTGAGGGTGGTTTATTCGCCTGCCGCAGCCTTGTCGGGCTCCTGTGTTGGAACGAGGTGCTCGATGGAAACCCAGTCGGTACAGGCTCTGAGAATAGGGGCAAGATATGCACGGTTGCCCTCGATCTCGACGACCCGGCAGGAATAGGCCCTGCGATCACCTGGCGGACGGTATACGACCGTGGTGCCGGGCCTGATGTCCTCATGGACCGATGAAGGCAGTCCGCCGCTCGAGGACATCTCGCCCTGGCTATTGTCTTGCGCGAGGGTGGCCTTCTGACCGGCCCGATAGCGCTCAAGGGCTTGAATAGCCACCCTGGCCCTATCGCGGTAACGGTCGCAGACGACCCTCATGAGGGTTCCTTTTTCGCGTCCTGGATACCAAGTCACGCCACCGATCTTGGCCAGTTCCTCCGCAACGATTTCGATTTCTTCCTCAGTCATTGTCGACAATCCCTCATGAGCAGTTGGTATGTGCTCAGGTCTTGTGAACGCACCCATCTAACCTGACTCGTTGAGTGCTTATGCCCCTGGAGAATTATTGTTCTTGGCTTCGGCGGCTGGCGTTTGGATTGCGCCGAATGATGAGACGTTTGACTACGCTCTTAATTCCATCATGCGTTTCTGCAGGACGGCGAGTTGTTGGATGTAAGGCTGCCGGCGCTCATAGTGGCGGGCCTTCAGCTTCTCGAGAGCGCGGATCTTGATGTTGGTGTCTGGTGAGGTGTTGCTCAGCTTCTCGCGTTCCTTTTCGTAATCGAAATCGATATCGGCCAAGGTCGCAAGGAGAGACTGAAGCAACGGCTGGTAGGTGGGCGAGTACATTCTAGGAAGGAGAGCCCCGTTATTAGGTTCATTGTTATGAAACTTAGTATCGTTCATCTCATCCCTCATATTAACTTTTCGTTAATAGGGCTTGAAGGTACTAAGGTAGGGTTACTCCGTCTGTTGGGAACCCGACAAAACCAGAAGAAATCTTTCTTTCCGATCAACCCACTGTGTTTCGATGCTTTGCCAGGGTAAGGCGAGAACCCGCGCTTGGCTCAGTCCGTTTGTGGCCTGCCGGCAGGAGCCTCTCGAAGCTTTGACGGATCGCGTGGTAGCACTCGCAGGCCGTTTCCTCGAGCCCGACACGGTTGGTAATTCTGATCGTTCCCCGACCCTGGCTAATCAGACCCATCCGCTGGAGCGCACTCGTGACGCTGCTCACTGTCGAGCGCTGAACCCCGAGCATCTCGGCCAGAGTTTCGTGGGTGAGGGGGATGTCGTCCTTGTCAGTTCGGTCGCGGGTGCTCAGAATCGCGCGACAGCATCGGGCTTCCACACCATGCACAGCATTGCAGGCAACGGTCTGGAGGGTCTGGGCTAAAAGGGCTTCCGTGTATCGGAACAGCACCCTGCGGATTTGGGGGCGTTGGTCGATGGCGGTGCTCAGTCGATCCAGGGCGATGCGGGACGCTTTGCCGGAGATCTGGGTGATATAACGGCCGAAAGATTGGCGGGCTACAAGTGCGCTCACGAAGCCGAAGACGGATTCCCTGCCGAATACCGCCATCTCGACGGATCCGCCATTCTGCAGCACGGTGACCAGAGAAACGACGGCATCATGTGGGAAGTAGGTATGCCGGATGGTCTCGCCGCTTTGATAGATGACCTTGCCTCGAGGCAAATCCACGATTTCGAGATGAGGTTCGAGCCATGAATAATCGTCCGGCTCCAAAGCGGCGAGGAGCCGATTTCTTCGGTGAATGGCAGCCTTCGCACCATTCTTCATGGCAGGGTATCACCGTGTTGCAGATCCCCGGTCAGAGAACCGGGCATCTCCTCATGATAATAATAACACAACCTTAGGATGTGCAATTTCGCACATTACTTATAAACAGACGGCTCAGGCTCTGAGGGGACGCCTCACAGGAAGGCGGTCGGCTGCGGAGAAACTATAAGGGCTCCGCTTTGTGCCGGAATCTGACGGACATGCCTCCAAAGAGTATGACGCCGAAAGCGCTTACGGACGCCTTCCAGGCCTGCCTCTGCGTTGATGTCATGGGCCCATGCACATGATCAAAGACAAAACCGGTTTACCGGTCTCATGGAAGAATCCAGCATGGCTGCGGCCGATTCCTTGAGGAGAATTTCGCATTGAGTACGCAATCGTCTTCGTATCAGACACAGGGCAATTCACCGGCAGATTTGGCCGATTGGTCCGCTCCTCAGCTTCTCGAAGCTTATGGCTGCAAGGCGGTATCTCCTGTCGAGGTCACGAGAGCTGTGATTACACGCATCGATGCTTATGAGCCGAGACTCCAGGCTCTGTATGCCTTCGATCCGGATGCGGCGCTTCGCGATGCGAGGGCGTCGGAGCAGCGCTGGATGAACGGGGAGGCGAGGGCGCTCGACGGCATTCCCGCGACGATCAAGGAGAACATCGCCACCAAGGGCACGCCGGTGCCGCTCGGCACGGCGGCGCGTCCGCTCATCCCGGCTGCAGAGGATGCCCCCTCGGCAGCACGCCTGCGCGAGGATGGCGTGGTCATTCTCGCCAAGACGACCATGCCGGATTACGGGATGCTTTCGTCTGGTCTTTCGAGCTTTCACCCGCTGGCGCGAAATCCATGGGACCTGTCGAAGAACCCGGGCGGCAGCTCGGCGGGCGCGGGCGCTGCGGCGGCGGCCGGCTATGGGCCGTTCCATATCGGCACCGATATCGGCGGATCGATCCGCCTGCCGGCCTCCTGGTGTGGCGTGTTCGGCCTGAAACCGAGCTTCGGCCGGATTCCTATCGATCCGACCTATTATGGCCGCGTGGCCGGGCCGATGACGCGCACGGTGCGTGATGCCGCTCTCATGATGACGAGCCTCACGCGTCCCGATGTGCGAGATCCCATGAGCCTGCCTTACCAGGATCTGCCCTGGCTCGATCTTGGCATAAACATCAAGGGGCTGAAGATCGGCGTGATGATGCAGGCAGGCGTTGGCATGACGCTCGATCCGGAGGTCCGCGCCACGGTCGAGAGCGCAGCAAAGGCATTCGAGGAAGCCGGCGCCATCGTCGAAGAGGTGCCGCCCTTCATCACCCGTGAGATGCTCGACGGCCTCGACGATTTCTGGCGCCAGCGGGCCTGGATGGACATGGCGCCGCTGAGCGATGAAGAGCGCGCGAAAATCCTGCCCTACATCCTGCAATGGGCCGAAGGCGGCAAGGCGCTGACGGGCGCAGAAGTCTATCACGGCATGAATCAGATGCTGGTGATGCGGCATGCCGCCGTTGCCGCCACGCACCGCTTCGACTTCGTGATCTCGCCGGTGGCGCCCTGCGTTGCCTACTCTGCCGAGTTGGCATCGCCCATCCACAATCCGGAGGAGCCGTTCGAGCATATCGGCTACACGGTCGCCTTCAACATGTCGGACCAGCCTGCATCCTCCGTCAATGCCGGCTTCACGAAGGCGGGGCTCCCCATCGGTCTCCAGATCATCGGCCGCCGCTTCGACGATGTGGGTGTGCTGCGGCTCTCCCAGGCCTGGGAGGAGATGGCTGCCGACAAGCGGCCTTGGCCAAAGCTGTAGACCGGCGTCAAGGGTGGATTCCCTTCCGCTTCGCTCCGGCCGGGAATGACATCGGGTTTGCCCATGCTGTCATCTCCGGCGGTCCGCAGGGCTGGGAAGGGGATCCACGGAGCCACGGCATCCAGGGCGACATCGAGGCCCCTGCGCATGGGTTTCCTCGTGTGAAAGCTGCTGATAAACAGCCTCCATGACGTACAAAGTTGCCGCTCTCTACCAGTTCGTCCCGCAGCCTGGCTTCCGGGAGCTGAAGGATCCGCTGCACAAGCTCTGCCTGGATCTCGGGATCAAGGGCACGCTTCTGCTCGCCCATGAAGGCATCAACGGGACTGTGGCCGGGGACGATGAGGCCATCGATGCCCTCGTGGCCGAGCTGCAAGAAGGTACGCTCTTTAAGGGTCGTCTCGACAATCTCGAGCTGAAGTTCTCGACGGCGGCCGAGATGCCGTTCAAGCGGATGAAGGTGCGGCTCAAGAAGGAGATCGTGACCCTGGGCGATCCGCAGACCGACCCGCTGCGCCGTGTCGGGACCTATGTGACGTCGGGCGAGTGGAACAGGTTGCTGGACGAGCCTGGCATCGTGCTGCTCGACACACGCAACGATTTCGAGGTCGAGATGGGTACCTTCGAAGGAGCGGTCGATCCCCGTATCAGGCGCTTCAGCGAGTTCAGGGATTTCGTGAAGAACGAACTCGACCCGGCCAAGCATAAGAAGGTCGCCATGTTCTGCACGGGCGGCATCCGCTGCGAGAAGGCCAGCTCCTATATGCTGGCCCAGGGCTTCGAGGAGGTTTTCCATCTCAAGGGCGGCATCCTCAAGTATCTGGAGGAGGTCCCGGAAACGGAGAGCCGCTGGAACGGCGGATGCTTCGTCTTCGACGAGCGGGGCGCGCTCGGTCACGGACTCGCGGAGCAACGGGGCGAGATAGGATCATCCGATGAGTGATCTTGAGGCCCGCATTGAAGCGCTCGAGGTGCGTGTCGCCTATCAGGATCAGGTGATTGAGGATCTGAACCAGACCGTCATCACCCAGTGGAAGCAGATCGATAGTTTGAAGCGGCAGCTGAACGAACTCCTCGACCGCGTTCAGGAGGTCGAGGATAACGTAGGCGGCCCATCCGTACCCGAACCTCCGCCGCCGCATTATTAATCCAGATGATGTATACTTTGTGGGATTGGTTTTCCTGCCCCTTCGCTCTGGCCGGGAATAGCAGCCGGATGTCGTCCCCGGCGGCCTGCAATGCCGGAAAGTGGGGCTGGAAGGAGAGGGCTCTTAAACCTTCTTCACGAAGCTGGTCTTGAGCACGAGGCCTTTGATCTGGCTTGACCGGCACTCGATCTCACCTTCGTCATCCGTCAAATGAATGTTCTTGAACACGGTTCCTCTTTTCACCACGGTGGACGAGCCCTTCACCTTCAGGTCCTTAATGACCTGAATGGAATCGCCCTCGTTGAGGGTGGCCCCGTTGCTATCCTTGACAACCATGCCGTCTCCTTGATGCTCATGCGAGATTGTTAAAGAGGGCTTTGGAGCCTGGCGGCTGAAATGTCCATCAGGTTATCGTCGATGCTGTGCCCGGGGCTCTTCTGCGATGAATACCAAAAATTTTTCGCGACCCCTCATAAGGCCGCAAGCTCTTCGGGCAGGAGATCGCGTTGCTATAGTCTCGACGAGTTGGGGCGGGCCGGCCACTTTTCCTCATCGCTATAAGGCGGGCAAGAAGTACTTGGCGGAAGCATTTGGTCTCGAACTCGTCGAGATGCCCCATGCGTTGCGTGAGGCGGCTTGGCTCGACCAGAACCCGCAGGCACGGGCTGAGGACATCAACAGCGCTTTCGCGGATTCGTCGATCAAAGGTGTCATTGTTAGCATCGGCGGTGACGATGCGATTCGTCTGATCCCGCATATCGACCTGAACGTGATCGCGGACAATCCAAAAATCTTCCTCGGCTATTCCGATCCGACCGTCCTGCATTTCGGCTGTCTCAAGGCAGGCCTTGGCTCGTTCTACGGCCCGACGATCATGACGGGCTTTGCTGAGAACGGCGGCATGCATGCTTATGCCGAGAACTCCCTGCGCAAGGCGATCTTTCAAACGGCGCCTATCGGCGAGATCGAACCGAACAGGGAAGGGTGGACCGTCGAGCACCTGCCTTGGAAAGACCCTGAGAATCAAAACCGCCGCAGAACACTGATGCCCTCGACGGGACCGCGAACTCTGCAGGGAACCGGTACCGTGCAGGGACATCTCATCGGCGGGTGCGCCGAGGTTCTGGAGACGCTGAAAGGCTCGGACTGGTGGCCACCGCTGGATTACTGGAACGGAGCGATCCTCTTCTACGAGACCTCCGAGGAGGCGCCGCCGGCAAATCTGGTCCTGCGCTGGCTGCGCAATTTCGCTGCTCAGGGCATCCTGTCCCGGCTATCCGGCATCGTTCTCGGCCGTCCCGGCGGCCAGACAGATGAGACGTACAGGAGCGAGCAGGAAGAGGCAGTCGTGCGTGCGCTTGCTGAGGCAGGCCTGGAAAGCCTTCCGGTTCTGGCCGAGTGCGATTTCGGGCACACCGATCCGATCGCCACACTGCCCTATGGCGTGATGGCTGAGATCGATTGCAGCCGGGCCCGGTTCACGATGTTGGAGCCAGGCGTGTCAGACATTCACGGCTGATGCTGATCCGAAAACTAACGATGTCGGATCAGAGAGCCGTCCTCCGGTTCGGCCACGCTGGTTACGATCGAACCGGTCGTTTCCTCAGGCGCGACTTTGCGCAGCTGTTTCACGAAAGCCATCAGACTGTTTGTGTTCTCCGGTTCGGGAGCGAGGAAGGATAGAGCGCTGCTGTCGAAAGGTTCCTCTTCGATCGTACCGTCGATCATGACCGTCGTCTTGATGCCGGACTGGATATCGAAGGAGACGGACTTCACCTTTGTCTGACGCTCCGGATCGACCGGTTCGGCGATGACGAGAGCCACTGGAGGCGCTACCCGCGTTGGGCTGACCGGTGCCCGGACCACGACGATGGATTTCTGCGGAGCCTTGGCGACGGAAGCTGAACGAGACGGCTTGTCCTGGGGCTTCTTGTCGGAGACGTCGGCCGGTTCGCGGGCAGGTTCCGAAACCGCCATGTACTCAGTCGGCCCGGAAAGGAGTTTCTGAAGTCGCTCCTCCGCCTCTGAGGCTTCTCTCTGCGCCGATGAGCCGAAGGCCGCGGTGAGAGGGTACTTAGACTTTTCCGCCTCAGCCTTTGCTTTCGCAGCTTCTGCCGCCTTCGCCGCCGCAATCCGCTTCTTCGCCTCGGCAGTCTGGGCGCGGTTGTTGGTGCTGTAGGAGTACTGTTTTCCGTTGATCTCGTAGCGGACCAACCGGGCCTCCGCACCACTGAACATCATCCCATGCGTGATGATGGAGGCTCCAAGCAAAATAAGCGTCTTGTTCATCGGCCTATAAGAGCGCGTTGGCCCTTCCCCTTGCTCGGGTAAAACTCATTTAATGACTGTGGCAAATCTGTGGCCAAGGATAAATAATCCGATGGCTCGTAAGGGGTATGTATTCGTAATACTGATGCTTCACAAAGTAATTGCTACAAGATTCTCATAGTTTATTGATGAGAATTATTTATCGCGATGATGACTAAGTTCATCTACTTTATATCATATGTCCATATGTTATATTATTTGATTTGATCAAGCCTGAAGAGGCGATCGAGAAGCTCAAAATCGGGTGGCGCCTTTTAGATTTGGCTGCCCTCGTCATGTTTCTCATGCAAGCTTGGCAGGGACCCGTTGCATAGAAATCATGCCCGGCAATTTGTGACGATGCCATTCGACTGGCGCCTCGTTCGTCGGAGCTCGCCACATCTCCGTCAAATCAACGGTTTGAGGTGGAGGCAGCCCACGGAACAGGAGGGAGGGCTATCCGGTTGCCAGGGACGCAGCTATGCGAACTTCGCCTTTCGTCTAACTTTACTCGGGCTCAGCCATCCCTTGTTACCGAGCCTCTCTCAAAAGCGCGACATGCCCTCGAACTGGAGTAGGCACTCATGAAACGCCGCAATTTTCTCGCCACTGCTGGCACCGGCCTTGCCGCAGGCGCCGTCGCCAAGCCCGCCATTGCTCAGTCCAGCCCGGAAATCCGTTGGCGTCTGACCTCCGGCTTCCCGAAGTCGCTCGACACCATCTATGGCGGCGCCGACTTTTTGGCGAAGTACGTATCTGCAGCCACCGACGGCAAGTTCCAGATCCAGCCGTTCTCGGCCGGTGAAATCGTTGGCACCTTCCAGGCTGCCGATGCGGTCGCTGCCGGTACGGTCGAGATGTCCCATACGGCGGCCTATTACTACGTCGGCAAGGACCCGACCTTCGCGGCCGCAGCGGCACTTCCGTTCACGCTCAATGCCCGCCAGCTCAACGCCTGGAACTACCACGGCGGCGGCATCGGCCTCGTGAACGAGTTCATGGCCAAGCACAACCTCTATGCCCTTCCTGGCGGCAATACCGGTACCCAGATGGGCGGCTGGTTCCGCAAGGAGATCAAGACGCTCCAGGACCTGCAGGGTCTGAAGATGCGCATCGCCGGTATCGCCGGGCAGGTGATGCAGAAGCTCGGCGTCATTCCGCAGCAGGTGGCCGGCGGCGACATTTATCCGTCGCTCGAGCGCGGCACCATCGATGCGGCCGAATGGATCGGCCCGTACGACGACGAGAAGCTCGGCTTCCAGAAGGTTGCGCCGTATTACTACTATCCAGGCTTCTGGGAGGGCGGCCTGACGATCCACTTCCTGTTCAACAAGGGCAAGTGGGAATCCCTGCCGAAGAACTATCAGGCGATCCTCGAATCCGCCTGCATGGCCGCCAACATGGACATGCTCGCCAAGTACGACGCCAAGAATCCGGCCGCCCTGCGCAGCCTCGTCGGCGCCGGCGCTCAGCTGCGTCCGTTCTCGCAGGAGATCCTCGACGCCGCCTACAAGGCGACGAATGAGGTTTATGCCGAGATTTCCGCACAGAATGCGGACTTCAAGAAGGTGATCGATTCGATCCGCGCCTTCCGGAACGAGGAATATCTTTGGTTCCAAGTGGCCGAATACGCCTTCGACACATACATGATCCGCGCCCGTACCCGCGGCTAAGTATTTTGCCGTGACTTGATTGAGAACCCGACGCTGACCCTTCAGCGCCGGGTTTTCTTTTCGCGGCATCCCGTGCATGGCTCAGTTGAGCTCAATGGTGCGGACCGTGACTTGCATTGAGGACCCGCAGACCTGATCTGATAAGTCTCTGCGGCTCAAACGCAGAAGCAACCAGAAAGCTGCCTCGCCATGCCTCTCTTTTCGGTCCTCGATCTCGCGCCCGTTCCTGAAGGCTTCACACCTTCCGATGCCTTGCGCAATACGCTTGATCTGGCCCAGCACGCTGAACGATGGGGCTACAATCGTTACTGGCTTGCCGAGCACCACAACATGGTCGGCATCGCGAGTGCTGCAACGAGTGTCGTGATCGCCCACGTAGCCGGCGGCACCAACACCATGCGCGTCGGCGCGGGCGGCATCATGCTGCCGAACCATGCGCCGCTCGTCATCGCTGAGCAGTTCGGCACTCTAGATGCTCTGTTCCCAGGGCGGATCGACCTCGGCGTCGGGCGTGCGCCCGGCACCGATCAGCGTACGCTTCGTGCGCTACGCCGCGACCCCACCAGCGCCGATACTTTCCCGCAGGACGTGCTCGAATTGCAGGCTCTGCTCGGAGTCGTGCAGCCGGATCAGGCGATCCGGGCGGTGCCGGGAGCGGGTTCGAACGTGCCGATCTGGGTTCTCGGCTCCAGCCTGTTCGGGGCGCAGCTCGCCGCGATGCTGGGTTTGCCTTACGCCTTCGCGTCGCATTTCGCGCCCGGCGCCCTGATGCAGGCGCTGCAGGTTTATCGCGAGCGCTTCCAGCCTTCGGCCCAACTCGACCGGCCATACGCCATGGTCGGCGTCAACGTGATCGCCGCCGATACGGATGACGAGGCGCGCCATCTTTTCACCTCGGCGCAGCAATCCTTCACCAATCTGTTCCGCGGTGCGCGCGGCAGGCTTCAACCGCCCATCGACGACATCGAGAGCTACTGGACGCCCAGCGAGAAGGCGCAGGCCATGAACATGTTGTCCTGCTCCTTCGTCGGATCGCCCAAGACGGTGCAGGACGGGTTGGAGAATTTCATCGCACAGACCGGCGCCGACGAGGTCATGGTCGCAGCCGCGATCTATGACCATTCCAAGCGCCTGCGCTCCTACGAAATCCTCAGCGACGTGCACAAGACGATGTCCGCCTGAGCTTTAGGCCGGAGCGCCTCGCCCTTTCAACGTCGGATCAAGCGCATCGCGCAGGCCGTCGCCTAAGAGGTTCAGACCCAGCACCGAAAGTGCGATGGCGACGCCGGGCGCGATGGCGAGGTGAGGAGCCTGCGAGAGATAGGTCTGCGCGTCGCTGAGCATCCGGCCCCAGCTCGGATTGGGCGGACGCACGCCAAGGCCAAGATAGCTCAAGCCCGCTTCCGTCAGGATCGCGAGTGCGAGCTGGATCGTCACCTGGACGATGAGCGCCCCCGCGATGTTGGGCATCACGTCTTCCCAGGTGATGCGCAGCGGATGCTTGCCGATCGCGCGAGCCGCCGCGATGTAGTCGAGTGTCCAAACCTGGAGCGCGACGCCGCGTGTGACGCGAGCGAAGACCGGGATGTTGAACACCGCAATCGCCAGGATCGCCGCGAGCGGCCCCGAGCCCACCAGTGCGCCGATCATGATGGCCGAAAGGACGGCTGGGAAGGCGAATACCACGTCTGAGACGCGCATGGCGATCTCATCGGCGAGACCCTTCCACGCGGCCGCGGCGCAGCCGATGGCGGTGCCGATGGCTGCGCCCAGGAGAACCGCCGGCCAAGCGATGGCGAGCGAGTTCCATGCTCCCACCATGAGAAGCGAAGCGACGTCGCGGCCGAAATGATCGGTGCCGAGAAGTCCCACTTCGCCAGGGCCTTTCAGGCGCATGGCGACGCGCACGCGCGTCGGCACTTCCGGAGTCCAGACGAGCGACACGAGCGCGGTGACAATGAGCAGCGCGGTGAGAATTCCGCCGACGATGAGGGCGGAATTCAGCGGAATGCGGGAGCGCTTGCTCATGACCGACCCCTCAAGCGCGGATCGAGAATGGCGTAGCCGATGTCGACGAGGAAATTCACGACGATCACAAGTCCGGAAAAGATCAACACGATGTCCTTGATCACCACGAGATCGCGCTGGTTGAGCGCCTGATAGGCCAATCGTCCGAGGCCCGGCAGGTTGAACACGTTCTCGACAAGGATTGCGCCACCGAAGAAGAATGAGAGCTGCAGCCCGAGGATCGTCGTAACAGGAATGAGCGCATTCGGCACCACGTGGCGGCGCAGCGTGCCCCCCTTGTCGACACCTTTGGCCCGGGCGGTGCGCACAAAATCGGCGCCGATCACTTCGAGAGTGGCAGAGCGCGTGACGCGGGTGAGCACAGCCGCCTGCGGTAGGGCGAGCGCGACGGCCGGCAGCAGAAGCGCCTGGAAGGCCGGCCAGATTCCGGCGCTCCAGCCGGGAAAACCGCCGGCGGGAAACCAGCCGAGCCAGGTAGAAAAGAACAGGATGAACAGGAGGCCGATCCAGAAATTCGGAACGGCCACACCGAGCTGGCTGAACACAAGCACGGCGCGATCCACCGGCCCGTCGCGACGCGCTGCGGCTGCAACCCCGAGCGGAAGTGCAAGTGCGGTCGAGATCAGAATCGCGAGCAGGCTCAGCGGCAGCGTCACGTTCATGCGCTCGGCCACGAGAGTGGCGACCGGCATCTTGTAGGTGATCGACGTGCCGAGATCGCCGTGAAGAATCCCACCGATCCATTGCAGGTAGCGCACGAGCGCCGGCTGATCGAGCCCGAGCTCCTGCCGCAGGGCCGCAAGCGTATCCTCACGCGCGGCCGTGCCGAGCATGATGGCGGCCGGATCGCCCGGCAGGACTTCCATGATGAGGAAGATCGCCAGCGAGACGGCAAGCAGCGTGACTGCCAGCGAGACGAGGCGGGAGAGAATGAGACGCAGCATGAATTTACTCGACGCCTGCTCCCCCTTTTGCGGGGAGGGGTAGGACGGGGGTGTGCAAGTGTCATCCCCGGCGGCCGCAGGCCGGGAAGGGGATCCATAATATAGCACGTGTCCGTGGATTCCCTTCCCCCCGTTGACGCTTCGGCCGGAAATGACACCCACTTCGTCATGGCCGGGCTCGTCCCGGCCATCCCGATTATGTGGAACGCAGCGCCTCTCGCATCGGGATTACCGGCATAAGGCCGGTGATGACGTGGCGTCGTTCCAGAGGAAACGGCGCGCGGCGATGCGCCAGGCTCACTCGCTCCACGAAACCTCCGTCACATCGTTCGACGGGATCGGTGAGTTCTCCCACAGACCCTTCACTTTCGCGTTCCACACGCCGAGCTTCGGCAGCTGGAAGAGGAAGAGGGCAGGGACATCCTCCGCGAGGATCTTCTGCGCTTCCGCATATTTGGCGTAGCGTGCCTTCTCGTCCGTTGTCTTCGCGGCTTCCGCCAGAGCGGCCTTGAACTTGTCGTTCTTGTAATTGAAGTAATAGTTGTCGCGGGCGAAGATATCGATGTCGAGCGGCTCCGTGTGGGACACGATGGTGACGTCGTAATCCTTGTTCTTGAAGACCTCTTCGATCCACTTCGCCGGGAATTCGGTGGGGATGATCTTCAGATCGACACCCACTTCCGCCATCATGGCGGAGAGCAGCTCCGCCGAGCGGCTGGCATAGGCCATCTGTGGGCTCTTGATGGTGATCGACAGACCGTTGCCGTAGCCTGCTTCCTTCAGCAGCGCCTTGGCCTTCTCGACATCGTAGGGAACGATATTGGTCGTATCCACGAAAGCCGGATGGTTCGGCGAGAAGAAGCTGCCGATGGGCTGGCCGAAGCCGGAATAGGCGCCTTCGACGAGAGCCTTGCGGTCGACCGCATGCATGAGGGCGCGCCGCACGCGCACGTCGTCGAACGGCTTCTTCGCGCTGTTGAGGCCTGCGACGGTCTCGCCCTCGGTGTTGCCGGCAACAGCCTTGAAGCGCGAATCCTCCTGAAATTCGGCGAAGAGTTCGGGTGCGCCCAGGTTGGGGAAGGCATCCACGTCACCAGCCTTCAGCGCGGCCACTTGCGCCTGCGCATCGTTGATGAAGCGGAAGGTGACGCTGTCGAGCTTGATCTTGTCCTTCTGCCAGTAATCGGGATTGCGGACGAGCTCGACCCGGTCGCCGCGCGTCCAGGATTTGAACTTGAAGGGCCCGGTGCCAACCGGATTGGCCTTGTTGGCCTCCGCCGTTTCGGGCGCCACGATGACCGCATCGCCCCAGCCGAGATAATAGAGAAAGTTGCCCGAGGTCTCTTTCAGCTTGATCACCACAGTCGCGGGATCGGGCGTCTCGATAGCGGTGATCGGGGCGAAGATCTGCTTCTGCGCGTTGGTGGATTTCGGATCGCGGGCGCGGTCGAAGGCGAACTTCACATCCGCCGAATCGAAGGTCGAGCCGTCATGGAACTTCACGCCTTCCTGCAGGCGGAAGGTATAGGTCAGGCCGTCCGGCGAGACTTCCCAGCTCTTCGCCAGAAGCGGCTGGACCTTGCCGGTCCGGTCGATGCGCACGAGGCCCTCATACAGATTGACCCAGGTCACTTCGCGGATGGCCACGGGAGCAGCCACGGTCGGATCGAGGCCCGGCGGCTCGATGGGCATGCCCACCACGAGGGAGGTCTTGGCGGCATAGGCCGGGATGACGCTGACGGAGAGAAGAACGGCGGCAGTCAGGAAGCGCTTCGTCATCAGGCTTGAACTCCATCCGGTATAGGCGGCGACAGATCGCGGTGGCCTAAGCTTACGCAGGACGGCGCCGGATGGAAGATGCTCATTACCGATTCTTCACTTAACTTCAGCGTGACTGAGGCTTAAGCATCGGGGGGCGCAGATCCGCCGAATATCAGCCGGTTCGAGGCCGTAGGCGGAATGAAAGGCTAAAAGAATGGCTCTTGAGGCCGCACGGGTGCCCACTGCGAACGGCGCCAGATACCTCCAGCAGCTCTGCAAGCATTGGAGCCACAAGCTGGACGTTCAACTGTTGGAGAACGAGGGCATCGTCCGTTTTCCGGCGGCCGTCGCGACGATGAGGGCAGATCCCGATTCTCTCACGGTTTCGGTCGAGGCTCCTGACGATGAGACTCTGCAGCGGATGAAGGGCGTCGTAGCCTCACATCTCGACCGGTTCGCATTTCGCGAGGCGCCGTTGCCATTCGAGTGGCAGAAGGGGTGACGGGACTGCTCCGCTGTCATCCCGGGGCCGCGTAGCGGAGCCCGGGATCCATAAACACGGCGTGTCAGAAAGAGCGATCAGCGTCATGCCCTATCCTGCACTGTCAGCGGTTATGGATCCCGGGCTCGCCTTCGGCGCCCCGGGATGACAGTGAGGGTATCATGTCCGATGTCATGGCCGGGCTTGTCCCGGCCATCCCGACAATGGGAAGTGCGGCGCTCCTAATCGGGATCACCGGCACGAGGCTGGTGATGACGTCGAAAAACGCTTTTGCTTAAATGCACCGACCGCCGTCGACCTCCAGCACAACGCCGGTGATCATGCTGGCTTCGTCCGAGGCGAGGTAAAGCGCCGCGTTGGCGATATCCTGCGGGGTGGAGAAACGGCCGAGCGGGATCGAGTTGACGAAGAGCTCGCGCTTCTGCGGGGTATCCTCGCCCATGAATGTGGCGAGCAGCGGCGTCTCGCCGGCGACTGGGGCCAACGCACAGACGCGGATCTTGTTGGGGGCGAGCTCCACCGCCATGGACTTGGTCATGGTGTGCACGGCGCCCTTGGTGCTGTTGTACCAGGTGAGACCCGGACGAGGACGCAGCCCTGCCGTCGAGCCGACATTGATGATCGCGCCACCGCCTTGGCTTTGCATCAGCGGAACGGCCGCCTTGGCGAAGAGATAGATCGACTTCACGTTGACCGCGAAGACGCGGTCGAACTCGTCTTCTTCCACTTCAAGCATCGGCCGGTTGCGATGGCTGATGCCGGCGTTGTTGACGACGATGTCGAGCTTGCCGAAAGCGGCAACGGTCTTCTCCACGGCCGCGTTCACATCGGCGGCCTTCGACACGTCGGCGGCGAGGCCGATGGCGGATGCACCGATCTTCTCTGCAGCCGACTTGGCCGCTGCCTCGTTGATGTCGATGATGGCGACCTTGGCGCCTTCGCGGGCGAAGGTTTCCGCAATCCCTAAGCCGAAACCGGAGCCGGCGCCTGTGATCAGTGCGACCTTGCCTTCAAGGCGATTCATGTTTCTTCCCCTGATATGAATGTGCCGGAATTAACCGTGCGCAATAACGAGAGTCTTGGTCGTTGTGAACTCGATCAGCCCCTCAAAACCCTTCTCGCGGCCATGCCCCGAGCGGCCGAAGCCGCCGAAGGGCAGCTCGATGCCGCCGCCCGCGCCATAGCAGTTCACGAAGACTTGGCCGGCGCGCATGGAGCGGGCGACGCGGGTAGAGCGCATCGCATCCTTGGTCCAGACGCCGGCCGCAAGGCCGTAAGCCGTGCCATTCGCCAGCCGAATTGCCTCCGCCTCGTCCTCGAAGGGCGTCGCCACGAGAACGGGGCCGAAGACTTCCTCCTGGGACAGGATGCTCTCGTGCGGGACCGGAGCCAGGAAGGCCGGGGCTACGTAAAAGCCGCCTGCCGGCGCATCGAGCGCCACCGCGCCTTCGCCGACAATGTTCAGCCCCTCGTTGCGGCCGCGCTCCAGATAGCCGACGACGCGGCGCTGCTGCGCCTGGTTGATCATGGGGCCGAGATCGGGCTCGCGCTCGGGATGTCCGGCGCGCAAGCCGCGGAAGCGCTCAGCCACCGCATCGACCACGTCCTGGAAGATGCCGCGCTGGATCAGGATGCGGCTGCCTGCCGAGCAGGTCTGGCCGCCGTTCTGGATGATGGCGTTGACGAGGGTGGGCAAAGCGCGTTCGAGATCTGCATCGTCGAAAACCAACTGGGCCGATTTGCCGCCGAGTTCGAGGGTGACGCCTACATGGTTCTTCGCCGCCGCCGTCTGAACGGCCGTGCCAGTCTCCGGGCTGCCGGTGAAGGACAGGAAATCGATGCCCGGATGAGCGGCAAGGGCCGCGCCCGCCGTGCGGCCGAGGCCCGTCACGATGTTGAGCGCGCCATCGGGGAAGCCGACCTCGCGGGCCAGCGCCGAGACGCGCAGGATCGTGAGCGAGGCATCCTCCGCAGGCTTCACCACGGTGGCGTTGCCGGCCGCGAGCGCTGCACCGACCGAGCGGCCGAAGATCTGCATCGGGTAGTTCCACGGCACGATATGCCCGGTCACCCCGTGCGGCACCCGCTCGACGCCGATGAAATGGGTGTTGAGATAGGGGATCACGTCGCCGTGCAGCTTGTCGGCGGCGCTGCCGTAAAACTCGAAATAGCGGGCGAGGGCAATGGCATCGACGCGCGACTGGCGCAGGGGCTTGCCGTTGTCGCGGCTCTCAAGAATTGCGAGTTCGTCGGCATGGGCTTCGACAGCAGCAGCGAGCTTCATGAGCAGACGTCCGCGCTCGGTCGCCGTCAGCTTGCCCCAGGCGCCGTCGAAAGCCTCACGGGCGGCCTTGACTGCCTCGTCGATGTCCTGGGCGGTTCCGGCTGCGATCCGGGCGAGGAGCGAGCCGTCGATCGGCGAGAGCACATCGAGGGTCAGGCCGTCCGAGGCCGGGCGGTCGCGTCCGCCGATGAGATTCTGGAACACCATATTGGGCGCGAGCGTCGCGCTGACCTGATCGTTCACGGATGTCGTCTCCCTAAATCATCTTGTTCATGCCCGGCACGGCGGCCAGGAGTTGGCGCGTATACGCGTCCCGCGGGTGAGCGAAGAGTTGCGCGGTTTCGGCCATTTCCACAATCCGCCCTTTTTGCATAACTGCCACGCGGTCGCAGATCTGGGCGGCGACCCGCAGATCGTGGGTGATGAAGAGAATGGCAAGGCCGAGCTCTTCCTGCAGCCCTCGGATCAGCTTGAGGATATCGGCCTGAACCGACACATCGAGGGCTGAGACCGCCTCGTCCGCCACCAGCACGTCCGGCTTCATGGCGAGCGCCCTGGCGATGCCGATGCGCTGGCGCTGGCCGCCGGAGAACTCGTGCGGATAGCGCTCGATGGCCTTGGCGGGCAGGCCGACTTTCTCCAGAAGGATGCGCGCCTCGTCCAGGGCCTTGGCCGGGTCTTCACCCTGCGTGATCGGCCCTTCGGCAATGATGCGCCCGACGGTTCGCCGTGGGTTGAGGGAGGCGAAGGGATCCTGAAACACCATCTGGATCCTGCGCCGATAGGGGCGCAGCTCGCGCTGGGACAGGGCGCTGAAGGAAAGGTCTCCGATCTCGATGGCGCCGCCGTCCGGCTCGATGAGGCGCAGCACGCAGCGGCCCACGGTCGACTTTCCGGAGCCGGATTCGCCCACGAGCCCCAGGGTCTCCCCGCGTCTGATGTCGAAACTCACCGCGTCGGCGGCCTGGACCTCGCGACTTTTCCGGAAGAAGCCGCGCCCGCCATAGGATTTGGTCAGGGCATCCACCTTCAGGGTGATCGGTTCACCGGCGAGGAGCTTCGGAGCGGGAGGGGTCAGCGATGGCACCGCCGCCAGGAGGCGCTTGGTATAGGGATGCTGCGGGCGGGTGAGCACCTCCACGGCCGATCCCTGCTCGACGAGTTCGCCGTGCTGGAGCACGGCGACCCGGTCGGCGATCTCTGCCACCACGCCGAAATCGTGGGTGATGAAGAGCACCGCCGTGCCCTTCTTGTGGCGCAGGTTGTCGATCAGCTTCAGCACCTGGGCCTGGGTGGTCACGTCGAGCGCAGTCGTGGGCTCGTCGGCAATGAGGAGTTTGGGTTCCAGCGCTAGGGCCATGGCGATCATTACCCGCTGGCGCTGGCCGCCGGAGAGCTCGTGCGGATAGGCTTTCGCGATCAGCTCGGGGTTCGGCAGGTTGACCTCGGTGAGAAGGTCGAGCACGCGCTTCTCGCGCTCGGCGGGAGTGAGCAGGCCGTGGGCGCGAAAGGTCTCCGCGATCTGGTCCGCCACCCGCATCACCGGATTGAGCGAGGTCATCGGCTCCTGGAAGACGGTGCCGACCTCCCGGCCGCGCACGTCGCACCAGCCAGCCTCATTGAGGGCGAGAAGATCGCGCTCGCCGAGCTTGATCGAGCCGGACAGGACCTCGACGCCAGCGGGCAGGAGGCCGATGGTCGCCATGGCGGTCATCGACTTGCCCGAGCCGGATTCGCCCACGACACAGAGAGTTTCGCCCGGATTGATGGAAAGCGACAGATTCTTGATCGCGTGCTGCCGGTCGGCCAGGGCAGGAAGGCCGATGGAGAGGTTTTCGATCGACAGCACAGGGGAGGGGCTGCTCAACATCATGCTCCTGATAACGATTGAGCTCATCCTTGCGATCTCTGCCGCTTCGTCAATCCGTCTTGTCCGATGCCGTGTTGAGAATGGTTTCAGTCTCGATTCACGAGATGAAGATCGCCGATCTCTATGCTGCCGCACTCGCCGTGTGAGCGAGGGGCACGGAGATGTCATAGGCGACGCCGCCTTCCGCGAAGTTGAGCACCATGTAGCCGCCCAATTCCCCCTCGATGCTGCGGCGGATCAGGCGCGAGCCAAAGCCCTGGCGTTTCGGCGGCGCGACCGGCGGTCCACCGCTCTCGGACCAATGGATTCGCAATTGATCCGGTCGATCGTCGTTCTCGACGATCGACCAATTCATTTCGAGGCGCCCTGCATTGGTCGAAAGCGCTCCGTATTTGGCGGCATTCGTCACCAGTTCGTGCAGCACAAGGCCCAGATTGATGGCATAGCGCGCCGGTAGCCTGACATTCGGCCCATTGAGAACAATCCGTTCATCGCCCTGCTTGCGATAGGGTGCCAGTTCCTGCTCGGCCACATCGCGCAATTCCGCCTCGCGCCAGGATTTGCGTGTCAGCAGGTTATGCGTTTTCGACAAAGCGAGCAGGCGGCCCTCAAAGGCTTCCTTGAATTGGGCCGGGGTCTCGGTCGTGCGCAGGGTTTGGGAGGCGATGGATTGCACGGTGGTCAGGGTGTTTTTCACCCGGTGGTTCAACTCGTCGAGGAAGAAGCGCTGCTGCTCCTCCGCATGTTTCTGTTCCGTGATGTCCTGGAAGATCCCGATGAAATAGACCGGCCTTTTCTGGATATCGAAGAAAACCCGGCCCCTGGAATTGATCCACCGAAGACTGCCATTCGGCAGCCGGATCCGATATTCGTCCTGGTAATCCCCCTGGTTTTTTACGGTATCGTACCATTTCTGAACGACACGATCCAAATCCTCGGGATGGAGGATGTCCAGCCAGTATTGGTGGTCCATGATCTCGTTGGCGTGAGGAAGCCCTAGCATCGCGGTTGCCTGGCTGGACCAGCCGCCGACACTCTTGGTCGGGTCGTACCACCAGGTTCCCATATGCCCTGCTTCAAGGGCCAGGCGTGCTCTCTCTTCGCTCGCCTGAAGCGCCTTCTGGCGCTCGGCCACGTCGTCCATCAGATCGTTAAAGGCCCGCGCCAGGATGCCGAACTCACCGGACTTCCCCGGAAGATCGATGCGCGCCTGGTAATCGCCCTGGCGCCAGGCTCGGATGCCGTTCGTCAAGAGTTCGAACGGTCTCGTGATGAAGGCCCGGCTGAGGAGGGCGGACAGGGACAGGGCCAGGATGAGCGCCGCTGCGATCAGCATGAAGCCGCGTCTCGCTGCCTGGTTGATCGACGCGAAGGCGGCCTTCGTCGACAGGCCTACGTTGATGTAGATGTTCCTGGGCGGGACTCCGAGGGGGATATAGCCCAGAACCCGCTTGACGCCGTCCGTGCTGATGGTTTCGGCAGTCCCGGCGGTTTTCGCCCTGGCTTGAGCCTGATACTCCTGGGGAAGCAGCTTTCCGAGCATGCGTTCCGGATGAGGGTGCTGCACGATCACAATGCCTCTCCGGTCGGCAATCGTCACCGAGCCGTCCTCCGGCACAGTGCGCTCTTTCACCTTTTGATTGAGCCAGCGCAAATCCAGGGCTGCCGCCAAGACGCCGACCACGTCACCTCTGTCGTTCCAGATCGGCAGAGCCAGGGGCAACACGGGGTGGGGCCCAAGACCCCCTTCCTCGAAGACAGGAGTATAGTCTCCGACAACGAATCCCAGCTTGCCCAGCGCATCATGGAAATAGGCGCGATCGGCGAAATAGTGCTGTGTGTCGATGGTCCCGACCGGCCGACAGCGAACATGTCCGCTGATGTCCATCGCCACGAAGGACAGGATATAAGGAACCTTTTCCTGAATGGCCTTCAGATAGGGGCTGCAAGCAGCCGTGTCGAAGGAGCGGATGGAGGGGGTCTCGTCTACGGCAAGCAGCAGGCTGTGGATGCCATCGAAGATCCGTTCGAGCTCTGCGCCCACCAGCTGCGCTTGCCTGATGGCGAGGTCGTTCACCTCGGCTTCCCGGGCGCGGCGCAGAGAGACTTCCGTGTAAGTCCAGATGACGATCGCCGGCAGAACCGAGATCACAGCAAGAAGAAGCAGACGCCTCGTCAGTGTCATTCAAACGCTCAGCTTAACGTTGGAAGGGGAACATAAAGTTCGACGACCGTCCACCCCGTAACAAAACGGAGCGGCCTTGCATCTGCGACTAAGAGGTGTCAGGTGAGCGGCGATGGCGCTTCCTCCTCTTCTCCTCCTCCAAGATATCGCTCTCACGTTCGGCGGCACGCCCCTGATCGAGAGCGCCGAGCTTTCCGTCTCCCCGGGCGAGCGGGCTTGCCTTGTCGGCCGCAACGGTTCGGGCAAGTCCACCCTGCTTAAAATCGCCGCAGGTCTCGTCGAAGCCGACCATGGCAAGCGCTTCGTGCAGCCAGGAGCCACAGTGCGCTATCTGGCGCAGGAGCCGGATCTCTCCACCTATCCGACAACACTCGCCTATGTGGAGGCGGGGCTTGGCCCAGGCGACGATCCCTACCGGGCCCGCTACCTGCTGGAGCAGCTAGGCCTGACCGGCGATGAGAAGCCCGCTGACCTTTCCGGCGGCGAGGCCCGGCGTGCGGCGCTCGCCCATGTTCTGGCGCCAGAGCCCGATATCCTGCTCCTCGATGAGCCCACGAACCATCTCGACCTGCCGGTGATCGAATGGCTCGAAGGGGAGCTGAAGAGTCTCCGCTCGGCTCTCGTGCTCATCAGCCACGACCGCCGTTTCCTGGAAAGCCTGTCCCAGGCCACGATCTGGCTCGACCGAGGCAGGACTCGCCGCATGGATCGGGGCTTTGCCCATTTTGAGGAATGGCGCGATCAGGTCCTGGAGCAGGAGGAAGCGGAGCATCACAAGCTGGGCCGCAAGCTCGTGGCCGAGGCCGACTGGCTCCGCTACGGCGTGACGGCACGGCGCAAGCGCAATATGCGCCGCCTCGGCAATCTCCATGCCATGCGCCAGCAATTCCGTGAGCGCACCCGCGCCGTCGGCACCGTCAATATGAGCCTGGCGGAAGCCGAGCAGTCCGGCACCCTCGTGGTCGAGGCGGAGGGCATCGCCAAGACTTATGGCGACCGCCCCATCGTCTCGAACCTGTCCCTGCGTATCCTGCGCGGTGACCGGCTCGGCATCATCGGGCCGAACGGGGCCGGCAAGACGACCCTGATCAACATGCTCACCGGCGCCCTGGAGCCGGATGAGGGCCGGGTGCGGCTCGGTTCCAATCTGCAGATGGTCACCCTCGACCAGCGCCGGGCGAGCCTCGATCCCGACGCCACCGTGGCGGAAACACTCACCGGTGGGCGCGGCGATACGGTCACCATCGGCGGACAGACGAAGCATGTGATCGGCTACATGAAGGACTTCCTGTTCTCGCCCGAACAGGCCCGCACCCCCGTGGGTGTGCTCTCCGGCGGCGAGCGCAACCGCCTCATGCTGGCCCGTGCTTTGGCGCAGCCCTCGAACCTGCTCGTGCTCGATGAGCCGACCAACGATCTCGATCTCGAAACCCTCGATCTCCTGGAAGAGATGATCCAGGATTATTCCGGCACCGCGATCCTGGTCAGCCACGACCGCGATTTCCTCGACCGCACGGTCAGTTCCGTCCTGGTCTCGGAAGGCGAAGGGCGCTGGCTCGAATATGCAGGCGGCTATACCGACATGGTGGCCCAGCGCGGCCGTGGTGTTCAGGCCCGCGTGGTCGAGAAGGAAGCAAAACCGAAGAGTGTCGACAAGCCTGCCGCCTCGGCACCCGCGCAAGCAAAGCGTAAGCTCTCCTTCAACGAGCAGCACGACCTTAAGACTCTGCCTCAGCGCATGGGCGAGATGGAAGCCAAGATCGCCAAGGTGCAGGAGATCCTTGCCGATCCGGAACTCTATTCCCGCGACCCCGCCCGCTTCCAGAAAGCCATGGACGCGCTTACGCAATTGCAGACGGAGCTGCACGCGGCTGAGGAGCGGTGGCTGGAGCTTGAAATGCTGCGCGAGGAACTGGAGGGGTGATGTTTTTTTGCAACATCCTTTCAAAAGCGCGTTGAATATCTCTTCTGGGATATACTCCTAGGCCCATGGATGAATAATCTGATACGATATATCGTCTTGGAGGGGCATCATGGCCAATTTTAGCATTATCTCCGACGAGGGGTTCGCTCTCGACCAGTTCTTTCCCGCGCCCTTCCCAGAGGTGCCTGACGGAGAGTCTACCAGCACGAGACTGGTCTATACGATCGGGATTCGGAAGGTCGTCGTCACGGGAACCGGCCTCAATATGGGTGCAGGGACGATAAGCGAACTAGAACTGGTCGAAGCGGACGGCACGACTGTCGTTGCGGAATTCACGGGGCTGAACCTTGCCCAGTTCGTGTTCGATGATGCGCTGGCGAATCCCGCCTACACAATCCGTGACATCTTCGACCTGTTTCTCGTCGGAGATGACGCGATCTTCGGGAATGACAATAACAATGAACTGGTCGCGGGCTTCGGGAACGACACGATCGATGGCGGCGAGGGGTTCGACGATCTCATCTACCTCGCCGAATCCAATCTGATGAACCGGCCGAATGGCATTACCGTTGAGTTTACGAGCGAAGGGACCGGAACGGTTCGGGCCAACGGTTTGAACGAAATCGACACGTTCACCGGCATCGAGGCGGTTCACGGAACCCAGTTCGACGATCACTTCATCGGCCATGATGGCTTCCAGCGTTTCCGCGGCTTCGGGGGCAACGACACCTTCGACGGCGGGGCCGGTGACGACGAGGTCGATTATCGGAACGATGCACGTGAGAGCGGCATTGGCGTCGACGTCGATCTGTCGAAAGTCGGCGCCGACGGGTTCGTGACCGTTTCGTGGTTCAACGGCGACGTCGACAAGCTGAGGAACATCGAGTTCCTGCGGGGAACCCGCCATAATGACCACCTGATCGGGGACAGCCTCAACAACCGGCTGCGGGGCGACAGCGGAACGATACGCTGGATGGTGGTCTTGGCAGCGATACACTGGATGGCGGCGAGGGCAACGATGTCCTGATCGGCGGCATCGGCGGAGGTTTCGGGGAGGATCTGTTCGAGGGCAGCGCCGGCGACGATACGATCCATGGCGGTGAGATCGGGGCTGACGACAATCCGGACCTGAACTGGAATGTGCTGAACTACAGCAATCTGGGCTTCACGGGGATCGTAGTGACCTTCGGTTCGACCGCCCGTTCCGGAACCGTTAAGAAAACCGGCAACGGTGGGGGCACCGATACTTTCTTCGCCATTGACGCGGTGTTCGGCACCGACGGCGCGGATACGTTCATTGGCGGCTTGGGCGCCGGCAACCAGCGCTTCATCGGCTATGCGGGGAACGATATCTTCAACGGCACCCTCGGCATCAATGAGGTCGACTACCGGGCTGATGCAAGAGCCGTGGGGCTCCAGACCGGATTGACGATCGATCTCACCAAGGGACAGGTCCGGGATGCCACGGATCATCTCGACACGCTGATCGCCATCGAGCGTATTCGCGGCACGGACAATGCGGACACGATTATCGGCGACGGCCTCAACAATCGCCTGAGAGGGGAAAACGGCAACGATACGCTCTCGGGTGGGGCAGGCAATGACACGCTGGACGGTGGGGCGGGCGTCGACGTCGTGGCCTATGCGGGAAGCCGCTTGAACTATGCGGTCACAACGAATGGGACCGGTCAGGTCGCTATCATCGACAACCGAGCCGGTGATAGTCAGGATACCGTTCTCGGTGTCGAGTTCTTTGATTTTGCCGAAGGCCGGTTCACCCTCGACCAATTGCTGGCTTCACCGACGGTCCAGGTCACGAAGAGCGTGACGCTAGACCCGGGCGTGGTGAGCGTCACTGCCTCCGGCAAATCCAACCTGAACATCACCGGCAACGCCCTCGACAACACGATCAAGGGCAATGTCGGCAAGAACACGATCAAGGGCGGCGAGGGAGATGACACGATCTCCGGCGGTTCGGGCAGCGACAAGCTCTATGGCGGTGTGGGCCGCGATATCTTCGTTTTTGACGCCAACAAGCCTAGCAAGAGCAAGAACCTCGATACGATCTACGACTACAAGGCCGCAGACGACGCGATCTGGCTCGACAACAAGTACATGCCAAAACTGGGCAAGGGTTCGGAGGCCAATCCGGGCAAGCTGAACAAGAAATTCTTCACAATAGGCGACAAGGCCAAGGATCAGAACGATTATCTGGTCTACAGTAAGAAGACGAAGACCCTGTACTACGACGCCGACGGCTCGGGCTCGAAGCGGGGGGTCGAAATCTTCAAGTTCTCCAAGGACGTCAGCAAGGAACTGAAGTACACCGAGTTCTTCATCCTATGAGCCAGCGGCTTGCTTCATGAAGGGGCGCTACGGCGCCCCTTTTATTGCTGTCCTGGCACGGGCAGAGCGTGCAGGCCGGGGCTGTGTGGAAGAAGGCCAAGCCGAGGAGCACTGAGAAGCAGGCCGCTGCGGCGTTGGTTCAAGCTGTTCGAATTCCCATCCGTTGATGGTCACTTCCGTAGCATCACCGAGTTGAGCTGCTGCTATGCCGACCTCAGCCCCCTCACGCGCGCAAGTTAGTCCCAGCTTCTGTTGATCCTTAGGCTGTCGTTGAGCGGCGAGCCCAATCGCACGGCATCGCGCACTGTACGTGTCGATAACCTCTTCTGGCATAATCTTGGTCTTGAACGTCACATACGCATAGGCGGGAGCCGTACCGTCCTGTCCTTGTCCCATATATTCAACACTGCCGGCGACGGGTTCCAGCAGATCCAGTTCCCCGACCTGAGAGGCTGACTGAAAACTCCCGGAACGCATCCTGTGGCTGCATCCTGGCAGGAATAGGAAGCTTAATCAGGCCCAAACGGGACAGATTTTCACCGTTTCAGGTGCGGGGAGCGCCAGGAAGACACCTCGGTGGCAGCGGATAGCCGCATTTTGAGTCAGACTCTGAGTTCCATGAATGAGGAGCAGATATCTGGAGTCCCATGGGCCGAATTCATGCGTATCGAGCGACAGCCACATCATCGTGAAGAGAAGGCCGAGGGCGCAGGCAGGTACTGCAAGGATGCAGGCGGTGACGACTAGGACGTTACGCATGGGCCGCTCCGAGGAGAAGCGGATTTTGTAATTCAGTTCGGATGATTCATCATCCCCCCTAGGCCGTTACATCTCGGCTTGGCCGAGAGCGTACGGTTCACATCCCGAGGGATGTTGAAGAAGACATGACACCTTCGGTTCAGGATGTGAGGCGTCCCTATAGATCTACTTGCGTGTCGCCAGGGCTGCGGTGACCCCGAGGCCAATGAACGAGGTTCCGGAGAACCAGCGCAGGAGACGCTGGAGGCGCCGGCTGCGGCGAAGGGCATCGCCGGCTGCCCCGGCCAGCAGCGCGAAGATCCCGTCGCTCAAGATGCCGAGCCCCATGAAGGTCAGGCCGAGGATGAGGATCTGCCAATGGAGCGCGCTGCGCGCGGGGTCGACGAATTGCGGCAGAAAGGCGAGGAAGAAGATCGCCGTCTTCGGATTGAAGAGATTGACCACGAAGCCGTCGCGAAAGGCGCGGTGCAGTGGCTCGGCGGGGACCACGGGCATTTCGGGGCTGGGATCCTTGGCCATGAGGGTGCGGATGCCCATCCAGATGAGATAGGCGGCACCGAGATACTTGACGATCGCAAAGGCAAGGGCCGAGGACACGATCAGGGCTGAAAGCCCAACCGCTGCCGCAACGATGTGGACGATGGTGCCGAGATGGATCCCCATCACGGAGACGAGCCCCGCTGTCCGGCCCTGCTGGACCGAGCGTGCGATGATGAAGAGCACGGCCGGGCCGGGTGTCAGAAGCAGCACCACCGATGCCACGATGAACACCCCCCACAAGGTGGGATCGGGCATGGATATTCTCCCTCGCATTGCATTTTTGCGACCAAGCCACATCGCGGCGGTCAAGGCAAGAGGCCCAGAAAGGAGGCCCTCGACTAAAACGTCTTTACGAATGGATAGCGGGACGTCGGGCGCGACACTAAACTGACATCACCCGCTCGTTAGAAGCGGATCGTCACTGAAGGAGGAACGCGATGGGCTGCTTTTCGAGACGTTGCCTGACTACGATTCTGACGATGCTCTGCCTCGGGGCTGCGCCCGCGGCCCTCATGGCTGCGGAGCCCGACCGGGACGCGCTGGCCGAGCGCGTGACGAAGCTGTCGCGCGGAACACAGTGGAAGCCCGTTTCCGCCGTTCCAGTCAATTTCCTCACCCATCATCCGCAGGGCATGGTGAAGATCGGCGATACGCTGTTCGTGTCGTCCGTTGAGATCCAGCAACCGACCAAGCGGTTTCCGCAGCCGGTGGACGGATATGATCGCGATACGGGTGCCGGTGTCGGGCACCTGTTCAAGCTCGACATGAAAGGCAATCTCATTGCCGACATCACCCTTGGTGAAGGCACGATCTATCATCCGGGCGGGATCGACTATGACGGGAAATATATATGGGTTCCGGTGGCCGAGTATCGGCCGAACAGCCGTTCCATCGTCTATCGCGTCGATCCGGAGACCATGAAGGCCGAGGAGATGTTCCGCTTCGCCGATCATATCGGCGGCGTGGTACACAACACCGCCGACAAGTCCCTGCACGGAGTGAGCTGGGGTTCGCGCCGTTTCTATCGCTGGTCTCTCGATTCCAATGGCAAGCCCACCAATGCGAACGAAAGTCCCGAGAAGCTGCGGGCGCTCAACACGTCGCATTATCTCGATTACCAGGACTGCAAATATGTCGGCAAAAGCCGCATGCTGTGCTCCGGCGTGACCGAGATGCGCGTGACGCCGGAGGCTGCTCCGTTCCGTCTCGGCGGGCTCGATCTCGTCAACCTCGCCGACGGCCGCCCGATCTTCCAGACGCCGGTCCTGCTCTGGTCGGCCGGCGGTATGGACATGACCCACAACCCGGTCTGGATGGAAACGAGCGATTCCGGAATCCGCGGCTATTTCATGCCCGAGGACGACAAGTCTACGCTCTACATCTACGAGGCCGAGGTGAAGTAGAGATTGGACTCAGAAGGCTTGTTGGCTGAGCGTTCGGGTCAAAACTCTCGCCGTCATCCTCAGGCTAGTCCTGGGGATCCTCGCCTTTGATGCGTCGTGGTTCTTAAGACGTGGATGGCCGGGACAAGCCCGGCCATGATGTGAGGATTTCATCCCCGGCGAGCTGCAGGCGAGGGAAGGAATCCACCTCTACATACTCAGTCCTCATCCTGAGGAGGTCGCGCAGCGACCGTCTCGAAGGAGCGTCCAGTGCACTCTGGATTCTCCTTCGAGACGCAGACTGCATCTGCTCCTCAGGATGAGGATTCAGCCAGAAAAGGCGCGGATCACCGGCGTAAGGCTGGTGATGACGAGAGAGCCGGTTACCCGCCGGCCTCCAACGTGAACCCGGCCTTGATCACCACTTGGTAATGGCGCACCTCGCCGTCCTCCACATGGCCGCGGGTCTGGATGACCTCGAACCAGCGTAGGTTTCTCAAGGTATGGTTCGCGCGCCGGATCGCCGTCTGGATGGCATCCTCGATGCTGGTCTCGGACGAGCCGACGAGTTCGACGATCTTGTAGACATGGTCATCCATGGGCCGCTCCATGCTTTGCTGGAAGCATGAACGTAGAGCGCCGAATGGCGTCGCCTATGGGGCCTTTCAGCCTTCCTTGCGATAGGCCTCGACCTTCTGTTCGATGGCACCGAAGATCGAGTGGCCCTGCTTGTCCTTCATCTCGATGCGGATCGTGTCGCCGAAGCGCATGAAGGGCGTCTTCGCCTCGCCCTGGAGGATCGTCTCCACGGTGCGCAGCTCCGCCAGGCAGGAATAGCCGAAGCCGCCATCTGTAATCGGCTTGCCCGGTCCGCCCGCCTCGTCCTTATTGGAGACCGTGCCGGAGCCGATGACCGTGCCGGCTCCGAGCGGCCGGGTCTTGGCCGCGTGGGCGATCAGGGTCGGGAAGTCGAACGTCATATCGACGCCTGCATTGGGCTTGCCGAAAGGCCTGCCGTCGAGGCTGGAGAGCAGGGGCAGGTGCAGCTTGCCGCCGTCCCAGGCCTCACCCAGCTCATCGGGCGTCACAGCCACCGGCGACAGCGTGGAGGAGGGCTTGGCCTGGAAGAAGCCGAAGCCCTTCGCCAGCTCGGCGGGAATCAGGTTTCTCAAGGAGACGTCATTGACGAGGACGATCAGGCGGATGGCCTTGGCGGCCTCCTCAGGGCTTGCGCCCATCGGGACGTCATCGGTGATCACCGCGATCTCGGCCTCGAAGTCGACCCCATGCGCCTCGTCCATCGCCAGGATCGGATCCCTTGGTCCCAGGAAGGAATCGGAGCCGCCCTGATACATGAGCGGATCGGTCCAGAAGGAGGCCGGCATCTCGGCACCGCGCGCCTTTCGCACCAGCTCCACATGGTTCACATAAGCCGAGCCGTCGGCCCATTGATAGGCGCGGGGCAGCGGCGAGGCGCAGTCATGCTCGTGGAAGCGGAAGGCCGGTACGGAACCATGCTCCAGCTGCTCTGCGAGGTCGCGTAATTGAGGCTCGACTTTTTCCCAATTGTCCAAGGCTTGCTGAAGCGTCGGAACAATGAAAAAAGCATCTGTCGCGCGGGTCAGGTCTTTCGAGACGATGACGAGGCGGCCGTCACGGCCTTGGTTGAGGGAGGAGAGCTTCATTGCCACCGACCGGGTTGTTATGGTCCATTCAACTTGCAACAGAATGCTTTCCGGGGAAACGCCAATGACGACGATGAAGAGAAGAAACTTTCTGAAAGGGGCAGGTCTTGCGGCGGCAGCCGGAACGGTGGCGGCCCCGGCCATCGCCCAGAGCATGCCGGAAATCCGCTGGCGCCTGACCTCGAGCTTCCCGAAATCCCTCGATACGATCTTCGGCACCGCCCAGACCTTCGCCCAGTACATGGCGGAGGCGACCGACAACAAGTTCCAGATTCAGGTCTTCGCCCCAGGCGAGATCGTTGGTGGCCTTCAGGCCATGGACGCGGTGCAGAACGGCGTCGTGGAATGCGCCCATACCCCGCTCTACTACTACATCGGCAAGGAGCCGGCCCTGGCCATGGGCACGGGCCTGCCGTTCAGCCTCAACGCACGCCAGCTCCATTCCTGGTGGCACTTCGCCGGCGGCAAGGAAATCATCAACGAGGTGATGGCGCGGTATAACTGCACCTCCCTCGTCTGCGGTAATTCCGGCGCCCAGATGGGCGGCTTCTTCCGCAAGGAAATCAACACCATCGATGACCTTAAGGGCCTTAAGTTCCGCATCGGCGGCCTGGGTGGGCAGGTTCTGGCCAAGCTCGGCGTTGTACCGCAGCAGATCGCCCCCGGAGACGTCTATCCGGCGCTGGAGCGCGGTACCCTCGACGCAGCCGAGTTCGTCGGTCCTTACGATGACGAGAAGCTCGGCTTCCTGAAGGTCGCCAAATACTATTACGCTCCCGGCTGGTGGGAGGGTGGCGCGATGCTGCACCTCGTCATCAACCAGCAGAAGTGGAACGAGCTGCCGAAGCAGTACCAGGCCATCATGAACCAGGCGACGGAAGCCGCGAACAACTGGATGCTGGCGAAATACGATGCGGTGAATGGCCAGGCCCTGCGCCGCATGGTCGGTGCGGGCGCTGAGCTGCGTAGCTTCTCCCCGGCCATCCTGGAGGCCTCGCTCAAGGCCGCCAACGAGCTCTATGCCGAGCTCTCCGCCAAGAACGCGGACTTCAAGAAGGCCTATGACTCGATGGTAGCCTATCGCAACGATGTTCTGCCCTGGTGGCAGCTCAACGAATATGCGTTCGACACCTTCATGATCCGCACCCGCGGACGGGCGTAGTCCTTGAAGGATGTTCCCGGAATGGGGCGGCGCATATTCTGGCCCATTCAACCGGTCGCGAAAGCGCTGCCAGTTATACTGGCGGCGCTGGTCTGCATGGCGACGATCGGGAGCTTTCTCGGCTCCTGGTCGTGGCAGCTCGATCTCCTGACGCATTTCCGCCCGCAGCTCGCCGCCGTAGGATTGGTCGCCATCGTGGTGGCGCTTCTGACGTCTGCGCGAATGGCTTTGGTCGTGAGCCTTGTAACGACCCTGATCAACGTTGCTCCTCTGGCACCTTACCTATCCGGCGGCGTCCGTGCCGCTGAAGGCAGTAGTGCCGAGGATCATGTCCGGCTTCGCGTTCTGACCTTCAACATGCATGGGCAAGGCACCGATCCGGATGCTTTCCGGCAGATGGTCGAGCGGGAGAATCCGGATGTGATCCTGTTGGCCGAAGCGCCACATGACACAAGCTATCTCCTGCACGGATGGGAGAACCGCTACCCTCATCGCATCTCAGATTATCAGGGCTTCCCGCTCGGTGTCGTACTCCTCAGCCGCTGGGAGCCCAGGAGCTGGTCCGCGGACAGGAGTGCCGCGCGATTTCGCTCTGTCCTGACGACGCGTCTGTGCCATCCCAACCTCGCTGCCCGTTGCTTCACATTGGTCGGCCTGCACGCCGCTCAACCCTTCGGGAACGATCTAAAACGACAGCGCACACAGCTCGATATCGCCGCACGCGAGGTCAAGGCAGCTTCGACCGATGCTGTCATCCTTATGGGGGATCTCAATTTGACGCCCTGGTCGCCGGCATTTCAGTCGCTGATCGGCGATGCTGAATTGTACGATACGGCGAGAGTGCGCAAATTCACGGCAACATGGTCTTCTCGGTTTCCGTTGTTCGGGCTGCCGATCGATCACATTCTCATCAATCGAGGCTTTAGCGTTATCGAGAGCAGGGTGGGCAGGGACCTGGGATCGGACCATTTCCCAGTCCTTGCTGACCTGATGCTTGCCGCGAATCCATAGGTGCAGGGAAGGCTGTCGCAAGTTTCGCCTGGGGCGTTGAAATCCTGAGCTTATGCAGAAGCCCTCGTCTCCGCCCAAACATATTGGTGCTCCGAGGGAAACCAGGAGTTCTCAAACCTGGTTGCACGCGCAACGAACTTAATCTATTGGTTGCATAAGCAACGGTTTTTGTCCACTATGGCACCTCAGTCTGCAATGAAGAACGAGGACGCGCCAGGCCCCCTGGTGGTTCTGGAGCGCTTTCTCCCTTATCGCCTGAATGTTCTGGCGGGCCTGACGTCGAGCGCGCTTGCCCAGATTTATGCAGAGCGATTTGGCCTCTCGATTCCCGCTTGGCGGGTCATCGTCACCCTTGGGCAATATGAGGTCCGCACGGCGCGGGACATGGCACCCGACGGTGTCATGCATAAATCCACCGTTTCACGGGCTGTCTCGGCTCTCGAGAAGCGCGGGCTTGTCGTTCGCCGCCCCAATCTCGACGACCGGCGCGAGGAATGGCTGGCCCTGACGCCGGAAGGGCGGGCGATCTACGAGGCTGTCGCTCCCGAGGCTCTCGCCGTCGAGGAGCGTCTCCTGTCGGCTCTGACCCCGCAGGAGCAGAAGACGTTTGCTGCCTTGATCGACAAGCTCACCCAGCAGGCCCGTTCGCTGGCGCCTCAGGACGTCGAGGGGGATGACGCGTGAAGCTCTATACCTATTTCCGCTCCTCTGCCGCCTACCGTGTCAGGATCGCTCTCAACCTGAAGGGCGTGACATACGAATCCGTGTCGATCAATCTGCTGAAGGGGGAGCAGCGAGAGGAGGGTTACAAAGCCATCAATCCTCAACGACGCGTGCCATCCCTCAATATCGGCGCCACGACCCTGATCCAGTCTCCGGCCATCCTCGAATATCTCGACGAGGTCTATCCCGAGCCACCCCTGCTGCCGGTCGGTGCAGTCACTCGCGCCAAGGTGCGAGCCATCGCCAGCCTGATCGCCTGCGATATCCATCCGCTCAACAATTCCGGAACGCTGGCCTATCTCAAGAACCGGCTCGGGCACGATAAGGCCGCTGCCGACGAATGGTATGCGCATTGGGTGCGCGAGGGCTTCGAGGCTATCGAAGCTCTCATAGGGCCCGGGCCCTATGCCTTCGGGGCCCGGGTCACCCTGGCCGATATCTATCTGGTGCCGCAGGTCTTCAACGCACGGCGCTTCAACATCCCGCTCGAGGCCTATCCGAAGATCGTGGCGGTCGATGCGGCCTGCGCCGCGCACAAAGCCTTTCAGGATGCAGCCCCGGCCAATCAGCCCGACGCGGCCTGACGAAGAATCGCATCCGTTCCAGGGCGAATGCGTTGTTTTCAGAAGCACAGGCCTCTCGATCGTCAGAGGCAAAACAGGAGGATAATCATGGGACCGTTTCCGCACGATGCGCCGCCAGCCGCCATCTCCGAAGAGAACCCCATGGGCACGGATGGCTTCGAATTCGTGGAGTTCTGCCATCCCGACCCGCAGGCCCTGGATCGCCTTTTCAAGACGATGGGCTTCAGCGTCGTCGCCAAGCACCGTTCGAAGAACGTCATTCTCTATCGCCAGGGCGACATCAATTTCATTGTCAACGCGCAGCCGGGCTCCTTTGCCGAGCGTTTCGCGAGGGAGCATGGTCCTTCGGCGCCTGCCATGGCTTTCCGCGTAGCCGATGCGAAATACGCCTTGGACCGTGCGCTCTCCATGGGCGCGAAGCCTATTGAAACGCAGGTCGGCCCTGGCGAGCTCGAGATCCCGGGCATCGAAGGAATCGGCGGCCTGCAGATCTATTTCGTCGACCGCTATGGCGCGAAAGGCTCGATCTACGATGTGGATTTCGAATGGCTGGGCGAGCCCGATCCGAAGCCGAAGGGCGTCGGTCTCTATTACATCGACCACCTGACCCATAACGTCTATCGCGGGCGCCTGAATGAGTGGGCCGGCTTCTACGAGCGCCTCTTCAATTTCCGCCAGATTCGCTACTTCGACATCGAGGGCAAGCTGACGGGTCTGCATTCCCGCGCCATGACGAGCCCGGACGGCAAGATCCGCATTCCGATCAACGAGGATGCGGGCGAGACCGGGCAGATCGAGGAATATCTGCAGGAGTACAAGGGGGAGGGCATCCAGCATGTGGCTCTTGGCTCGCACGATCTCTACGAATCCATCGAGGCGCTTATCGAGGGTGGGCTGGAGTTCATGCCGGCACCGAACGAGATCTATTACGCGCGTGTCGACAAGCGCCTGCCCAGCCATGAGGAGCCTCTCCACCGTCTGAAGAAAAACGGAATCCTCATTGACGGGGAGGGCGTGGTCGAAGGCGGCTTCACGAAGGTCCTGCTCCAGCGCTTCGGCAAGACCGCCATCGGGCCGATCTTCTTCGAATACATCCAGCGCAAGGGCGACGACGGATTCGGGGAGGGCAACTTCAAGGCGCTCTTCGAATCCATTGAAGAGGATCAGATTCGCCGAGGCGTGATCGGTCCCAAGGTCGCCTAGCCTCTGACACTCCTACGATTCGAGGGAGGCCGGGCTCGCCCGGCCTTTTTCCTGCGTGCCTTGGTAAGCGAGCTATCGAAATTGTGACGGGCGTTATTCACAGCCCCGGTCTATGGGTTGCGCTCCAATCATTGCCCGGCCTCTCCTCCGCCGGCATCCGGGCTCAAGCTAGAATCCTTGTTCCTTAAGGATTTCTGAAGAACGGGCGCATAGTCTTAACAAGCAGTTAAGGAGGAGGTACCGAACGTTGCGTTTGTGCAACATGCCCCTGAAAAGCCCCCTCTCTTGCCCATTTTGTGCCTTCATTCGGTTGCTTGCGGAAATGTCCTGGATAATGTGGCTGCAGCGACGGGGGCACCCCAGTCGTCATCCTGGTGAGTTCGAATGAAAACGGGCCGCCGGGTACTAGGGGAAAAGGGACGTGTTTGAAGGCTTCGTTGAAGCTGCCGAAGCACAAAAACCCGGCCCCCCAGGGTCTCGAAACTTTGGAGGTTTAACCATGAAGCTCGCTAAGAGCCTCTTCCTCGGATCGGTCGCGGGTCTCGCGGCTGTCGCCGGGGCTCAAGCCGCCGACCTTCCCGCGAAGAAGGCCGCTGCTGTCGAATACGTGCGCGTCTGCTCCACCTACGGCGCAGGCTTCTTCTACATCCCCGGCACCGAAACCTGCCTCCGCGTCGGCGGCCGTGTTCGCGCCGAGTTCCGCTACCTCGAGCCGACCGATC